>JBDUAE010000015.1:0-14469 GCA_040004805.1 Chthoniobacterales bacterium
ACCCAATCGAAGCGCGAGCTCGCCGCGGAAGTTGCCTGCCTCCTCGCTTTCAGCGCCATCCGGAACAACGATAAGGTCGGCTTGCTACTCTTTACCGACATGGTCGAGCTTTACATCCCTGCGAAGAAGGGACGCTCCCACGCTTTGCGTCTGATTCGCGAGATCCTTTTTTTCGAGCCGCAAAGCCGCGGGACGGATCCGGCTTTGGCCCTGCGCTATTTGAACAAAGTCGTCACCCGCCGCGCGGTTGTGTTCTTCGTCTCGGATTTTCAAGCCGGAGATTTCTCGCGGGAATTGGCGGTGAGCGGAAGGCGACATGATTTTATCGCGATTCACGTCCAGGACGAACGGGAGCAAACGCTGCCTAACGTCGGCATTATCACCTTGGAAGACGCCGAGACCGGCGAGCAAATCGAGATCAACACCGGCGACCGGAGAATGCGCACGCACTTCGCGGAGCTCGCGGCCGCGAAGGGCGCCGAACTGAAACGCACGCTCCAGCGCAATCGCATCGACACCATCTCTCTCCAGACCGGCCGCGATTATTTGCCGGGTCTGCGCTCATTTTTTAAGCAACGCGAGCGCCGGCTGGCGGTGCGATGACCCCTATCGCGTATGCCTTTCCTTCTCGCTCAAGAGCTGCACGATATTTCGCCACCGGTCGATTACTCGCTCCTTCCGCTCTGGGTAATCTTCGCCGCGGCTTTCGTGCTTCTGGCTCTCCTAGGCGGCGCGGGTTGGCTCTTCTGGCGTTGGCGGCAAAGGCCGAAACCGGTGATCTCACCCCGGACGCGCGCGCTGGATTTGTTGAAACGCGCCCGCGCTGAGATCACGCAGCTTAACCCCTACCATTTTAGCATTCGCGTGTCGGATATTCTCCGCCGCTATGTGATGGAGCAGTATGATTTGCCGGTGACGCGGCAAACGTCCGTGGAATTTCTCGCCGCGCTCGCGCAGGCCCCGTCTTTCTCGGCCGACGACCGCTCGCTTCTGGACGATTTTCTCGGCCGCTGCGATCTGATTAAGTTCGCGCGTTACGACGCGACCATAACCGACAGCGAACGCTTGTTGGAAGAGGCGACTCGCTTCGTGAAAGGAGGGCAGCTTGAACCCGTTTAACTTGCTGCCCGCGGAGACTGCGCTCACCTTCGCCAATCCGTGGCTGCTCCTGCTGCTGCTCCTGTTACCGCTGCTAGCCTATTTGCTCGGCCAACGCGGACCCGCCGCCGCGCTCATCTATTCTTCTACCGCCGTGCTCCGCGGTCTCGGCAAATCGAGCGCCGCCCGCGCCGGAAAAATCCTCCGCGTGCTTCTTTTCCTTAGCCTGGCGGCCTTCATCATCGCGCTCGCGCGACCGCGCCTCGGAAAAACCCTCACCCAGGTCGAGGCCAGCGGCATCGATATCATGATCGCGCTCGACGTCTCGAGTTCGATGCTGATCAAAGACTTCACCATCGGCGGCGAGCAGGCGACGCGGGTGGATGCAATTCGGGAGGTGACCCGGAAATTTATCGAAGGCCGGCCTAACGACCGGATCGGCATTATCGCTTTCGGTGGACGGCCCTATGTGGTGAGTCCGATGACCCTTGATCACGAGTGGCTCCTGCAAAATTTGGAGCGTGTCCGGATCGGCTTGGTCGAGGACGGAACCGCTATTGGTTCTGCTGCCGCCGCCGCGGCCAATCGTTTAAACGACAAGAAATCCAAGAGTCACGTCCTGGTTCTCCTGACCGATGGCGAGAATAATGCGGGCAAAGTCCCGCCGACCACGGCGGCGGAAGCGATCAAAGCGCTGAAGATTCATTTTTACGCGATCGGCGCCGGCATCAACGGAGTCGCGCCCGGGCCGGTTTATACTCGCAGCGGTTTCCTCACCGATCTCTCGGGCAATCTGGTTTACCAAAACCAACCGGTGCATTTCAACGAGGCCGGCTTGAAGGAAATGACGCAGATCGCCGACGGGAAATTTTTCCGCGCCACGGATACGCGTTCGCTCGAGCAGATTTTTGGCGACATCGACAAGTTGGAAAAATCCACCGTCACGATGAACAAGTTTCAGCAGTACCGTGACCTGTTTCCGGCTTGCCTGATGACAGGTTGCGGATTGCTCGTGGCGCAAATTCTATTGGCGCAGACCGTCTGGAGGAAACTGCCGTGAGCGAAGGTGCAGCCATCTCATGAGTTTCGGCGTCTTAGAATGGTTCTGGGCCTTGCTCTTGCTTCCGGCGCTCGCGCTCCTGTTCTTGCGCGCGGAAAACCGGAGCGCGGCCCGCTTGCAGGAATTCGTCGCGCCACGCCTCTTGCCGGAACTGGGCGCAACCGTAAATCGATTTCGGCGCTGGCTGCGTTTCGCACTCCTCCTCCTTGGGCTTGCGCTGGCTATCACCGCGCTCGCGCAACCGCGTTACGGTTACACCTACGAGGAAGTGAAACGGAAAGGGCTCGACCTCATTCTCGCGGTCGATACTTCGCGCAGCATGCTTGCCAATGACGTTCCGCCTAACCGGCTGCAACGGGTAAAATTAACTGCCCAGGATTTGATCGGTGAACTGCGCGGCGATCGCGTCGGCGTAATTGCGTTTGCCGGTCGCGCCTTCGTTCAAGCGCCGCTCACGATCGATTATGACGCCGCGGTGACGGCGTTGAACGAGCTCGACACCAATATCATTCCGGAGGGCGGAACCAACATTTCGGAAGCGATCACGCTCGCGGTCAAAACCTTCGGTAAATCCGCCATCGGCAATCGCGCGCTGATTATTTTTACCGATGGTGAGGACTTGGCGGGCGACGCGGTGCAAGTGGCGCAGGAAGCGGCAAACGCGGGAGTGAAGATCTACACTGTCGGCATCGGAACTGCGGAAGGTTCTCTCATTCCCCTCCCCGGCGGCCCCTCCGGCGGCACCGCCTTCGTCAAAGACAGCAGCGGGCAGGTCGTGAAATCCAAGCTGGATGAGAAGCGCTTAAGCGAGATCGCTGAGGCTACAGGCGGGATGTTTTTCCGGCTTTCGGACGGGCCCGCGACGATGCGGAAACTCTACACCGACGGACTCGCGAAAATGCAGGCCGGCGAGATCGACAGCAAAATGTCGCGGCAACCAATCGAGCGTTATCAGTGGCCACTTGGCGGCGCGCTCTTGGCCCTCGCGGCCTCTTTGTTAATCAGCGAACGAAAGCGCACTCGGCGGTCCGCTCGCAAGTTCCCCGCGCGGAAAAGTCCCGCGCTCGCCGCGACGCTCCTCATCCTTCTGAGCAGCGTCTGCGCTCGGGCGGCAACGCCGGGTTTGGATTTCTATCGGAAGGACGAATTCGGCAAAGCCTACGAGCAATTCGAGCAGACGCTGAAGCAAAATCCCGACGCCCGCGCCGCGGACAAGATCCAATTCGATGCCGGCGCCGCCGCCTATAAAATGAAGGATTACAGCAAGGCGATGCAGTCCTTCAGCCAAGCCTTGCTTTCGCCGAACCCCGATTTGCAGAGCCGGAGCCATTACAATCTCGGCAACACGCTTTACCAGCGCGGCGAAGGCCAGAAGACGCCGGACGAGAAAATGAAGGATTGGACGAATGCGCTCCAACATTACGAGCAAACGCTGAAGCTCGATCCGAATAACAAAGAGGCGAAAGAGAACCGCGAGTTCGTGCAACAAAAGATCGCGGATCTCAAAAAGCAGCAGGAGCAAAAGCCGTCGCCGACACCCACGCCTTCTCCGTCTCCGTCTCCATCGCCGAACAAGAACGACAAGAAAGATC
The DNA here is from genome assembly GCA_040004805.1 of Chthoniobacterales bacterium. Lineage (GTDB taxonomy): Bacteria > Verrucomicrobiota > Verrucomicrobiia > Chthoniobacterales > UBA10450 > JACCTI01. The sequence goes on from JBDUAE010000015.1 coordinate 3,751, forward strand.
AAAAGAAGGATCAGCAGGAAAACAAAGACCAACAAAAACAGGATCAAGGCGGAGAAGGCGACAAAGATCAGCAGAACAAAGATCAATCCAAACAGGACAAGAATTCCGACCAGAAAAATCAGGAACAAAAGCCGGGCCAAAGTCCCACCCCGACGCCATCTGGTTCGCCGCAGGAACAGCCGGGCAGTTCCCCCAGTCCCGCGCCGGGATCGTCGCCGCAGCCGGGCGAAAGCCCATCCCCTTCTCCCGGCGACCAAGGCTCCAGCCCCTCTCCCTCGCCTGGCGAAAAAGGCGAAGCCTCGCCCTCACCCAGCGCTGGGGAAAATGGCGGCTCGCCCACGCCGTCGCCCGGCGAAAGCGAGAATCAGGGCGGCGAAGGCAGTTCTCCGGCACCTAGCGCCACTCCCCTCGGCACGCCGAACAAGAAATTAGCCGGCGAGGTCAAAGGCGCGGATGCGGACCAGGCGAAGGAAAAACCGGAGGGGGAAGCCGAGGCCGAAGCGGAGACTCCGCGCGAGGGCGAAATGAGCCCACAACAGGCCGAGCGCCTCCTGCGCTCGATGAAAGATGAAGAGGCCCGGGTGCAGCTGGATGAACGCAAAAAGGTGCGCCGTGTCTATAAGGATTGGTAGGAAGACACGCTTGAAGGCACTCCTCCCTTGGTGAATGGAATAATGAAATGACTTGGTCACGCGCCCACATCGCCCTGTGCTGCCTCGCGCTTCTCGCGAGCGCCGGGTCGCATCCGCTCCTCGCGGCTGAGCCCAACGTCACCGCCGTCTTGAGTAACTCCGAGACCGATGTCGGGCAGACCGTCGAATTACAAATCCAGGTCAACGGCGCCTCGGACCCGAAACCGCCCAGCCAAATCTCAGTCGACGGCCTCGAGTTCCAAACGGCCGGCACCTCCCGGCAGTTTCAGATGCATAATTTTGACGTCAGCTCGAGCATCACCTTTAGCTACATGGTCACGCCCACCCGGGCCGGGCACTTCACCATTCCGCCACTCGCGATCGACGCCGGGGGCAAAACCCTCCGCACCCCGGAACTGACTTTGAATGCGAGGGACCGCTCCGGCCGATCCTCCAACACGGGTCGAAGCCAGACGAATGCCAACGTCGATCCCTCACAAATTGGCTTCATCGAAATGATCCTGCCGAAATCCATCGCCTACGTCGGCGAAATGATTCCAGTGCAAATTAGGGTCGGGATAAACATGCGCGCCCCGGTCGAATCATTCGGGACCGGCATCCAGATCTCGGGCCAGGGATTTACCACCCAGAAAATGACCCAGCCCCGGCAGACGACCGAGACCATCAACGGTCGCAGCTACACGATGTTTATCGTCAATACCGCCATCTCGCCCGCGCGCAGCGGCAAACTTGAGATTGGTCCCGCCGAGATCACGCCGGTCGTCCGTGTTCCGCGCCGCGGTGCTCAAAATCCCGCGCGGCAGGGCGCCGGCGGTCCGTTCGACGATCCATTTTTCAATCAATTCTTTAACGATCCCGCCTTCGCGCCTTCCGTGGCGAAGGAAGTGAACATGAAAAGCTCGCCTGCCACGTTAGAGGTAAAACCGCTCCCGCCGAAACCGCCGGCAGACTTCTCAGGTGCGGTCGGCAATTTCACCCTCAAAACCGAAGCCAACCCGAAGAAGGCCGACGTCGGCGACCCCATCACGATTAACGCCACGCTCACCGGCCGCGGGAATTTCGATCGCGTCAACGCGCCCGCGTTAGAGAACGACAACGGCTGGCACAAATATCCGCCGTCCGACACCTTCAAGCAGGACGACGACGTCGGCATCAGCGGCGCAAAATCCTTCGAGACCGTCGTCAGCGCGAATGAAAATAAGAAGGAATTGCCGCCGCTCGTCTTTTCCTATTTCGATCCGACGAAGGAAAGCTACGTCACCCTTAAGAGCGACCCCATCCCGCTCTCGATCACCGGCGGCAACACATCGTCCGCGAGCCCGTCCGCGTCCGCTCTTGCGCCAGCTCCCAGCAACGCTCCGTCCGTCGCGCCCGCCCCCGCCCCAAAACCCGTCGATGATATTCTGCCGCAATTAGATGATCGCACCGCCGTCGTCCAAACCTTCCACCCGCTCTATCAGCAGCGGACTTTCTGGCTCGCGCAACTCCTCCCGTTCTTCGCGCTCGCGGGTTTTATTATTTGGAAATTGCAAAGCGCCCGCGGAAATAATCGCGAACTCAAACGGATCGCGCGCCTGCAACAGGAAACCTCCGAATTGCAGCGCAAGCTGCGGCGGAACGACAACAGCGCGCAGGAATATTTAGCCGACGCCGCCCGCGCCGTACAGTTAAAAACCGCTCTCGCGAAAAACCTCAACGCCAACTCCGTCGACGCCGATACCGCCGCGTCTGCCTTCCACTTGGACGACGCCGCACAAGCGCGTCTCCGGCGGCTTTTCGATCGCAGCGCTGAACTCCGCTACAGCGGCGGTCGCAACGGCGACGACACGCTCTCCGCCGAGCAACGGCGTGAAATTCTCGACCTCGTGGAAAACCTGCGCGCATGAAATTCCGCACTCTCACTTGCGCCCTCCTGGCCCTCGCCGCCGTTAGCGCGCTCCACGCCGAAACAGCCGACAATGTCGCGCAGGCCAACCAGGAATATCAGGCCGAGCATTTCCCCGAAGCCGCCGCGCTTTATCAAAAAGCCATCGACGCCGGCACTCGCAACGCCGCTGTTTTTTACGATCTCGGCAACGCCTGGTTCCGCGCCGGCGATGCCGGGCAGGCGATCTTAAATTACGAACGCGCCCTCGCCCTCCGCCCCCAACATCCCGAAGCTCGCGCCAATCTCCATGTCGCCCGCGACAAAGCCCGCGCCCTCGAATTACGCCCGCAATGGTGGGACGAATTCATCGCCCGCATCACGCCGAACCAATTCTCCATTGCCGCCGCCAGCGTTTTCTGGGTCCTCGCCTTCGCGGTCGCTGCCTGGCTGTTTGCCCCACGCCGCGCCCCGCTCCTCCTCGCCCTCGCTCTTCTTTCCGCCCTCGTCCTTGGCAGTCTCGTCGCTGGCTTATATGCACTCGAGACCGGTAATAACGGACGCGATCTCGCCATCGTCATCGCCGCGAAAACCGAAGCCCGCGTGGCCACGGCCGATAGCGCCGGCAGCGTCCTCGTCCTCCCTCCCGGCAGCGAAATCCGGATCTTGAGCACCCGCGGAGACTGGATCTACGCCGCGTTGCCGAACGATCTCCGCGGCTGGCTCCCCGCCCTCAGCGCCCAACGCGTCCGGCTTTAGCTCCGAGACCGGCGCCGCTGCTTTTTGTCTCGTTAGGCCCTCGGCCGAGGTGACGGGACGCGAGACAACGCCGCAGTTTTAAACAGCGACTGCGCGGTTGAGAAGGCGGCGTTTGTCCACATCTTGGAGGCCTAATGAACGCCGAGATGGATGTGGGGACGAACAAGAAGGCGTTCCAGATCAATTTAGATCTGGCGAAATACGGAACGTTTGCCGAGATCGGCGCCGGTCAGGAAGTGGCGCGGCGGTTTTTCCACGTGGGAGGCGCGGCGGGGACGGTGGCGAAAACGATGTCGGCCTACGACATGACTTTTAGCGATGCGATCTACGGGACGACGGATCGCTACGTGAGCCGGGGCCGGTTGCACACGATGTTGGACCATGAGTACGCGCTTTTGGTCGAGCGGCTGGATGCGAAGCTGGGGAGCGAACGGACGTTTTTTGTTTTTGCCGACACGGTGGCGGCCCGAAGTTTTAAGCAGCATAACGAGTCGCACGGCTGGCTGGGAGTGCGTTTCCAGCGCGAGACGCGGGGTGAACCGAGCGAGATCATCATTCACGTGCGGATGATGGATGAGGGAAACGTCGACCAGCAGGAGGCGCTGGGGGTGGTGGGAGTGAATCTGCTCTACGGCGCGTTTTATCATGCGCAGCCGGAGAAGGTGATCGCGTCGTTAGGCGAGAATCTGGCGGAGGACAGAATCCGCGTGGACATGATTAAGTTCTCCGGGCCCGCTTTTGCGCAGGTGGATAATCGGCTGATGAGTCTGCAATTGGTGAGCCAGGGGCTGACGAATGCGGTCATGTTCACGGCCGACGGCGAGACGGTGCAGCCCGCAGAAGTCTTCTATAAGAAGGCGATCCTGGTGGAACGCGGAAATTTCCGACCGGTGACCTATGCGACCAACGACATGCTCAACGGCGCGCGTGGGGTCTTCCTGCAGCAGGGGCAATATCGCGAGGAAGATTTGGTGGTGTTGATGGAGATGACGCTGGAGAATTTGCTTTCGGAAGGGCAATTGAATCACGCGGATTTTCTCGCCCGGGTGGATATCTTGGGCGCGCTGGGGAGGACGGTGTTGATCTCGAAGTTTGGCGAGTATTACCGGTTGGCCGCTTATTTGGCCCGATACACGAATAATATGATCGGGCTGGTCATGGGCGTACCGAGTTTGCAGGAGATTTTCGACGAAAAATACTATCTCAACCTTGAAGGCGGCATTCTGGAGGCGCTGGGGCGAATGTTTAAGAGCGGCCTAAAACTCTACGTCTATCCGATGGTGGACGAGGCGACGGGCGACTTGATCACGGCGACCAAAATCGAAGTGGCGCCAAATTTGCGCTCGCTTTTCCGCTACTTGATCGAAAACGAGTTCATCCAAGAGGTGACGGAATACAACCCCGAGTATCTGCGGATTCATCCACCGGACGCGCTGGCAAAACTGCAATCGGGCGACGCGGCTTGGGAGACGATGGTGCCGCCGGAGGTGGTGGCGATGATTAAGCAGCGCGAATTTTTTGGTTATCGCGCAAACGCGCCGGCGTAGCGAACCCAATTTCTCGGATTTTTTTGCCGACAACGGGGAAAAACTGGGATTGAAGCGGAGCGGGCACGCTTCCCGCTACAGGGGATGCTGCACCATGGCAAAACGCGGCAACTCAGTGATCGGGATTGATCTTGGAAAACACGTCTTCAAAGGCGTTGTCCTCGAGCGAAAAGGCGATAATCGACTCGTCCTCACGAGCTATGCCTCGCGGCAAGTTCCGGATGACCTGAACACGGCGGAGGAACTCGGCGCCGAAATCAAACACCTGATCAAGGACTTGGGCGGTGCCGTGAAGGGTTGCGCTATCGGTGTCTCCGATCCCGCGTCTCTCCTTCGCATTATCGAACAGCCAGATACGCCGGTGGATCTGCTCCGGAGCGCGCTCCGTTTGAACGGCCTCAACGTGCTCAATCAAGAGTGCCGCGATTTTGTGCTCGATTGCGCGCCTGTCTCGAGTAACGGCCACTCCGCTAACGGCACGGCCGACGGAGTCACGACGGCGCCGCTTTCCACCCCTTCGGGAACACTCAGCCAGAAGAAATATCTGGTCGGTGGAATGCTGCGTCCCACGGTGAAGCAAATTTCCGAGGCTACGAGCAAAGCGAAGGTCCCAGCCGACATCCTACAACTCGCGCCGATTTGTTCTTTCAACGCCTTCGAAATGGCGTATCCCGAAACTTTCGCGAAGGAGACCTTCCTACTTCTCGACATGGGCCATCTGCAAAGCACGGTCATGATTGGGAAAAAGAAGGAATTGGTCCTGATCCGCAGCATTGATTACGGCGGCAAACAGCTCACTCAGGCGCTGACCGCAGACGGAGTCCTCAACGCCGAAGCCGCTCATCTTCTCGTCCGTGAAAGTGACGCCGGGATCGCAGATATTTGCCGCGGTTCTCTAAACCGGCTCGCCACCGAAGTGCGCAACTCGATCGGCTTCTTCGAGGGGCAAAGCGAGGAAACCATTCACCGCATCTTCGTTTCCGGCGGTCTCGCCCGGACCGAATCCATTCTGCAAATGTTGAGCGACGAGTTGGGTCTGCCCTGCGAAATCTGGGATCCCCTCGAAACCTGCGAAGTCGCTTTGCCGGCTGATAAGCGCCAGGCGCTGCCCCATGAATTTGTCTCCCTCAACGTCGCCTGCGGCGCCGCCTTCGAATATCTGCGGAACTAGGACGCATTATGGCCCTCCATCTTAATCTTCTCCACGAGGAGATCACCGAGCAGCGTCAACGGCAGCGGGATCCGCTCAAGCTCGGCACCTTCGCCTTGATTGCGATCGGTGCGCTGATGGTGCTTTTCTACGTTTTCAAAGCCTACCAGACGCTCGAGACCAAAAATCGCCTGAGTGGGGTCCAACACGAGTGGTCTGGAATCGAAGCGAAAGTCACGGCCGCGCAAAAGCGCTCCCGAGAATTGACGACAATGGTCAGCACCACCCGAGTGCTCGATAGCATGATCGAGAAGCGCTTTCTCTGGGGTCCTCTCCTCGCGCGCTTGTCTCGCTGCGTTGCGCCTAATGTGCAGTTAGTTAACGTCGCAGGATCCGCGGAGGAAAAACTGGTGTCCATCACCATCGACGGGATCGCTGCGGGCCGCGAACCGCGCGCGGCGGCGGAGGAATTGCGCCAGCTTCTGAGCGAGCAGCTCGGCCAGAGCTACGCCGAAACCAAAGTCGAATTCAAGACTCTCGAAGATCTCGACACCTTGATCAACGTTTCCGGTACGAACATGCCGGTCGCCCGCTACTCCATTAACGTCACCCTCAGTCCAAAACCTCCCGAGGCGGTCGCCACCGCGCCCGTCACCTCCGCCGCCCGAGTCAAGCGATGACACCCAAGATCAAACTTTCCAAGGACCAGATCCAAAAACTGGCGCTCAGTTCGATCGGCCTGATCGTGCTCGTCTACGTTTACCTTAATTTCTTTCTGGGTCCCTTAAACAAAAGCCGCGCTTCTATGGAAGCGACGATCGCGGATCTGCAGCAAAAACTCGGCAGCTCGAAGGGCGAAATGGCGCGAGCCGATAGCTTGCAACGTGAAGCCGGTACCGCGACCACTCGCTATGCCGCGCTCCAAGCGCTCGCTCCCGAAGGCGCGCCCATTGCCTGGTTTCCTCCCCGGATGAAAGCATTTTTCGCCAACCAGCAGATCGATAAAGCTGGCGCGCGCCTCGGCAACAGCACAGCTCTGAAGGAGCCGGAGCTAGAAGCTTGGAGCAACTACAGCTGGCTGATCGATCTTCCTCAAGCGGACTTCAGCACCCTTGGCAACGCCATCGCTCAACTTGAGAACGCAGAGCCGCTCCTTTCCATCAATAAGATCAACATCCGTATCCTCCCGGACCAGCCGCAATTTCAACAGGTCGAACTCACCGCCTACACCGTCATGCAAAAGAAATGAAGCAAGTCTTTGCGATTCTCACAGTCTCCCTCGTCGCCACGGTATCGCTGCGCGCCGCCGATGCGCCCCCAAAGATGGAGTTAAAAAACAAGTCCACTTTTGAAATGGAGAACACCAGCCGTAATCCTTTTTGGCCTATCGGTTGGAAACCGGCCGCCCAAGTAAGCGAGCCCGGCGCCGACCACGCGGGTCCCGAGATTCCAACTAACGCTTTTCTCGTCAGCTCCATCACCTATCAGTCCAGCGATCGTGTCGCGATCATCAATGGCCGAATCATGCAGGAAGGGCAGCAATTTGGATTGCAAATGGGCAACCAGACTTACCAAATCACGGTCAAGGCAATCGAAGATGGCCGGGTAATCCTGGCCCGACGTGATCAGGAGATAGTGGTTTCTTTGCGACGAAAGTAAGGTCCGAAACGGACCTTGGCCGGATTCTAAGTTCGATACCTTTCTTCGAAGGCACCGCCTACGCACGCCGGCTCGCGGAGGCAGCGAGGGAAATGAACTCGCTCTCGTGGAGCACTATTCGGGTCGATCCTCGCGCTAACCGCCACCATTGCCGCGCCGATCCCGCCACGATTAGCAACACCAGCAGCAGGAAGCCGCCCGCCACTGCGGCATCCAGCCGATACACGCTCGCCTGCCGCGCCAGCCCCCCCGCTTGCTCCGCCGACGCCCCGAGCGCTCGTTCTGCGAGGGCGTTCGCCCCGCTCAAAAATCCGATCTTCGGATCGGGCGAAAACATTTTCAGGTAGCCGGCCGAGAACGTCACCACGCTCATGAAACAGAGCGGCGCCAGCGTCACCCACAGGTAGCGCGCTTTGCCCATCTTGATCAGCACCGTGGTTCCGAGACAGAGTGCAATCACGGACAGGAGTTGATTCGCCAACCCAAAGAGCGGCCAGAGGCTGTTGATCCCTCCGAGCGGATCGAGCACGCCCTGATAGAGGAACCAGCCCCACGCCCCCACCAAGAGCCCGCTCGAGAGCAAATTAGCCGACAACGAACGCGTATCGCCCAGTGGTCGCCACAAATTCCCCAGCAAATCCTGCAGCAGAAAACGCCCCACCCGCGTCCCCGCGTCCAGTGTCGTTAGGATAAACAAGGCCTCGAACATGATCGCGAAGTGATACCAGAGCGCGAGCGCGGTTGGGTTCGATGTCACTCGCGAAAACATGTGCGCCATCCCCACCGCAAACGTCGGCGCTCCGCCCGCGCGTCCGAACATGGTCGTCTCGCCGAGATTCGTCGCCAATTCCTGCATCCCAGCCTCCGTCACCGGAAATCCCGCCGCGCTGATCCGCGCCACTACTTCGCTCGGTGCGCCCTTACTGTTAATCGCGAAATATTCCCCCGGCTGCAGCACGCAGGCCGCGATCATCGCCATCAACGCCACCATCATCTCCGTCACCATCGCGCCGTAGCCGATATCGCGAATGCGAGATTCGCGCGCCAGCATCCGCGGCGTCGTCCCTGAAGCGATGAGCGAGTGAAAACCGGAAACGGCCCCGCACGCGATCGTGATGCAAACGAACGGAAACACCGGTCCCGCGAAGACCGGCCCGGAGCCATCGATGAAGCGGGAAATAGCCGGCATCAATAGCGTGGGCCGAATCGCCACCACCGCGATGGCCAGCGCCGCGACCGTTCCGAGTTTCAAAAAAGTGCTCAGGTAATCGCGCGGCGTCAGCAACAGCCACACCGGCAGAGTCGAAGCCGCGAATGCGTAAACCATCAGAGCCCAGGCCAACCATTTCGCATCGCGCGTGCACCATTCCTGAATGGTCGGGAATTGCGCGAGAAACTGCCCGCCCCAAACTCCGAATGCCAGCCCCGCCAAACCGAAAAGCGTGATCCAAACCAAAGAGATCCGTCCACTGCGCAAACCGATTCCCATGATCAGCGCGACCGGGATCGTAGTCGCGATCGTGAAAACGCCCCACGGGCTTTTTGCCAGCGCCTGTACCACCACCAGCGCCAGCACCGCCATGAGGATGATCATAATCGCGAGCACGCTCACCAGCGCGAGCGCGCCCACGCCGCTACCGATCTCCTCCTTCACCATTTGGCCCAGCGTTTTTCCGCCCCGTCGCACCGAACTGAAAAGCACGATCATATCGTGCACCCCGCCGCCCAGGGTTGCGCCGATCAGGATCCAAAGCGTCCCCGGCAGAAAACCAAATTGCGCCGCCAGCACCGGCCCCACCAGCGGCCCCGGCCCGGCGATTGCCGCGAAGTGATGACCGAACACCATCCAGCGATTCGTCGGGACGAAATCCTTTCCGTCCTCCTGCACCACCGCCGGAGTAGCGCGGTCGTCGTTTAAGACCAACACCTTCGTCGCCAGCCATTTGCTGTAGAACCGGTAGCTGATGCAAAACGCGCACAATCCCGCGATCACGATCCAGAGCGCGTTCACCGGCTCCCCGCGGCTCAGCGCCAAAACCGCCAGCGCTCCGAGCCCGAGCGCGGAGATCAGAATCCAGAGCAATCGCTTCGCGAAGGACATCGGCCGCGCATCCTACACAGACACCGACTGCGTCGCCAAGCTCGCGTCGTCTATTCCAAACTTTGCCGGGCCGCGCGCAGCTGCGTCAGCTTCTCGGTGAAATCCACCTGCCGCTGCTTGTGTTCCGTCACCACTTCGGGCGGTGCCTTGTCGACAAACGACGAATTCGAAAGTTTCCGCACCGTCGCTTGCAAATCCGTCTCCAACTTCGCGATCTCGCGGTCCAGCCGCTCGGCTTCCGCTTCCTTGTCGCCGCCCACCATCAGCAAATGCAATTTGCCTAACGACGTCGCCGCGATCGGTACCCCCGGCGCCGCTTCATACGCCGGCTCCAGCGAGACCGACTCCGCATTCAATAGACGCGAGAGCGTCGGCAATTCTGCCTCGACCCAATCGACCGTGGTTTGCAAAACGAATTGCGCCTTTTTGTTCGACGGCAGTCGCGATTCCGAGCGGAGATTTCGACCCGCCTGCACCAGCTCGTAAAGCGCCTTCACGCGTTCTTGCGCGCCCGCGCGCAAAACTCCCGCGTCCAGTTTCCGCGGCGGCGCTTCGAACTGAATTGATTCGCCACCGAGCGCGAGCAACGCCCACAACTCCTCCGTGATGTGCGGCATGAACGGATGCAGCAATCGCAAAACAGCCGACAACGCGTGATCCATCACCGCCAGCACCGCGGCCTTCCGCGCCGGTTCTTCCGCAAAAATATCCGTCTTCGCCGCTTCCACGAACCAATCGCAATAATCGCCCCAGAAGAAATCGTAGAGCGCCTGTGCCACTTCGCTAAATCGGTAACTGCGGTACGCGTCCTCGATCACGTCGATCGTGGCGTCGAGCCGCGCCAGCACCTCGATCGCGTAGATCGAAAGCGTGTGCTTGCTCAGATCCGGCGTCGCCTCGCTCGGTCCGTGCATTTGCCGGAACCGCGCCGCGTTCCAGAGCTTGGTCGCAAAATTGCGCCCCTCCTCCACCTGCTTTTCGTCGAA
>JBDUAE010000208.1:0-4263 GCA_040004805.1 Chthoniobacterales bacterium
AACGTCGGGGGCGGATTGTTGGCATTGTTCAAGATGTAAGTGAGGGAAGGAAAAGTCTTAGATGGACTGGTGGTGGGCTTGAAGGGACGCAAGATCGGCCGGGTGCCATCGTCCGTCTCGGGCGGCGAGGCGGCGCCGAGATCGAATTCTTCCCAGGTGTAAGTCAGCATATCGCCATCGGGGTCGCTCCCGCTGGCGGTGAGGGTGAAGGGGGTGTTGCGCGGTATCGTGAAGCTGGCCGGAACCGTGACCGTCGGCGGCGTATTGCCGTTGGGCACTTGCCCCGCGCACGTCGCGGTATTGGTCAGCCAATCGAGAATCTCGAGGATAGTGCCGCCGTGAAAGTGATCGTCGCTGTTCTTTTGCAGATTAGAGTCACCACAAATGCCGGCGTAGGAGGCAAGCGTCCCGCCCGAACCCGGTTCCCAAGCGGTGGCCGCATTCCGATTTCCGGCGGTGCAATTTCCCCCCATCCCGGCGTTGAAAGTATGGTTTCCAGCCCATTGGTGAACGACCTCGTGCGCGACAAAGTCCACATCGAAGGGATCACCGACCGGCATGGGCAAACCCGTCACGCCTCTCGCCTTGTTTCCGGTCACACAGACACCCCCAGCGCCCACACCGCCCGCCGAGGTGGCGAAGACATGGCCGATGTCGTAGTTCGCATCTCCGATCACGGCGTCGAGACTGGTCTGGTTCTCGCCGAGCATCGTCGACGCGTTGTCATTCGTGTAGGGATCGGTGTTTGGGTCGGTGTAGATGATGGTGAGTTCGGTCGGATCAGCCAGCAGGACATACCTCACGGCCGCATCTTTTTCCCAGATTCCGTTCACCCGATTGAGGGTCACTTTAATAGCGACCAGGGCTCTGTCTTTCGCCTGGGCATCGCTATCGCCAGCCTGCCGAAAGAAAGTGGTGTATTCCGCAGTGGCCGCAAAAGCCGAGCGCACTGTCCGCAAGACGGATCCATTTGCGATGCTGGGTCGGACCCGGCCCGAGGTCGGTGGCAGCGAAAAAGACTCCGGCAAACCGAAAAAGCATTCGGGGGCGGCGCCTTGTCTGCGGAGATCGCGCCGATAGTAGCTGATGCAGTTGACGAGATCGTTCTCTGCAAATGGATCCACGTAGACCGATTCGCCGCCCGAGAGAATTTGGGCATGGAAACCCGCTGGACTAATATCGCAGCGCAAGGTCGCCGTCCGATCGTCGGTTCCCTGCCCGCTGTAGCTCTGGAACGTGGAAGGCTTCCCGTCACGGTTGGGCGCGGAGATGGGAGATTGATTGATGCGGAAATGTGCCATCTTTCCGTCCGGCATCGGAATGGAAAGAAGTACGGGATTATTTTTCGCAGCTGCTGTGAACTCCATGGGTGCGCGCGCGAGTACCTCCATCAGCGCATCGCGATTCAACCGCACCGTGCGATAGGTATCCGGCACAATGAGGCGCTTGCCGCTTGTGGTGATGGAATTAGGGCTGACATCCTGCCAGATCGCGGCTTGAGCAAAGAGGCGGAGTGGGAGGAGAAGAGCAAGCAGGGCAATGACGCCGACGATTAACTTTCGCATGATGGCGGCTTTTATGAGGCTTGCGAACGACTAAGCAAGGGAAATCCGCGATGCGGTTCGCGGTTGTTGAATACGCATCCGATCAAGCGAGCGTTTAATTTCAAGAGCGGCACGGCGTAACGCTTTCTAACCCGCTCGATGCGAATCTGTTTTCGACTCGACAACCGGTATCGGATTTTGCATCCTAAATCGAATTTTTCCGCCGGAGGTCTCACATGAAAAGCGTCCCCAAATTCTTCGTAGCCTGCTTTTGCTGGGCGAGCTTATTTAGCGGTTCGGTTGCTTCCGGCAACGAAGCCCGAGTCACGCAGGTGTTCCGAGAGGTAAAACTCCTCCCGGGTGACGCCGCGGCTCGGCCCGCGCAGTTGAACGATCAGGTCCGGGAAGGCATCGCGGTTCGCACCGGGGATCGCTCGCGCTCGGAACTCACGTTTCCCGATGTGACGATTACGCGCCTCGGGGCGAACACGATTTTCACCTTCGACCGCGGGGGCCATGGGGTGAATCTCGATGGCGGCTCCGTTCTCCTGCGCGTTCCGAAAAACTCCGGCGGCGGCGGCGTGCGCACAAATGCGATTTCCGTCGCGATCACCGGGACGACGCTGATCGTGGAAGCGAGCCGCACCGGCCGAAGCAAACTCACAGTGCTCGAAGGCAGCGCGAGATTGTCCCTGGTTAAATACCGCGGCCAATCGCGAGAGGTCCACGCTGGACAGATGCTTGATGTGCCCGCGGGGGCGAAGACGCTGCCGATGCCGCAGGATATCGACCTCAATCGATTGATGCAGACTCATCCGCTGGTAGCGGATTTCCCGCCGCTGCCGAGTCGGGATTTGATTCTCGCGGCCGCGCGGAATCCGAAGCGTGGCCCGGGCGGCGAACCGGTTTACCAAGGCCAGCAGGTGGATGGCGAACCGCCGCCTCCCGGACCAGTGATCGCGGTCGTGCCAACCATCGGCCTGCCCGGTCTCTTCCCCGGTTCGAGGAATCCGGGTCGCCCGGGACGCCCGAACGGACGGCCGGGCTCGCCCACGCAAAACCCTACTTCCAACAATCCTCCGGGGACGAACGGCGTAACGTCGAATCCCAAACCCCCAACGAAAATTCCCCCGCGCCGCATTCCAAAGCCGACCCCGACGCCGCCGGTGATCCGATGATGCTGCGGACCTGAGGCCGCTCAGCCCATGTAGAATCCACCGTTCACGTTCAAGACGTGACCGGTAATATACGAGGCCATCGGTGACGCTAAAAAAAGCGCGGCATCGACGATTTCCTGCGGCTGGCCGAAGCGGCCGAGCGGAATCTGTTTATTGAATTCTTCGGTGACGTTTTCCGGCATGCCCTTGCTCATGCCGACGTCGATGAATCCAGGCGCGATCGCGTTGACGGTTATTTGTTGGCGAGCCAGTTCCCGGGCGGAGACTTTGGTCAACGCAATAATGGCGGCTTTGCTGGAAGAATAATTCGCCTGACCGAAAAGCCCCATCTGGCCGCTGACGGAAGAGAGATTGATCACGCGCCCGCCATTATTCAGAACTGCGGCCGCCTTCTGGGTGACGTTAAATGTGCCGGTCAAGTTCACGCGCAGCACGCTTTCGAATTCTTCCAGCGTCAGTTTCTTAATCGTGCGGTCGCGAATGATCCCAGAGTTGTTCACGAGAACGTCGAGGCCGCCGAGTTTCTCGCGGATTTCATCCATCATGGCGGCCACGGCGTCGGGCTTGGTCACGTCGCACGCGATGATGAGCGTGTCGGCTATTTCTTGCGCCACTTTTTCGGCGTCGGCTTTGTTCTGCCCGGTCTCATCGGCGATGTAATTCACGACCGTGCGCGCGCCGCGCTGGCCGAAAGCCTGCGCCATCGCCGCGCCTAAACCGCGGGAACTGCCAGTCACAAGCACCACCTTGCCGGAAAAATCGAGAGGATCAGTCATGGGCCGGACGTTAGGCAAATGCCATTGCCCCACAAGCGATTGCCGTTAAGATTTGCGGTTCATGCCTTCTCCGATTCGCGTCCTCACCGCTGTGCCGATCTGCGACGGGCACGACAGCGCCATCAACACGATCAACCTCGAATTTATCCGACACGGCATCGAAGTGGTGTATCTCGGCTACCATCGCTACGCGAAGGACATGGTGCGCGCCGCGATTCAGGAAGATGTCGGCGCGCTCGGCATCTCCAGCTACAACGGCGGGCACATCGAGTTCTTCGCCGAAGTGGTGAAACAGTTGAAAAAGAACGGCGCGGAAACCATTCGCGTTTTCGGCGGCGGCGGCGGCACGATCACCCATGCGGACCAGGAAATCATGCGTCGGCGTGGCGTTGATAAAATCTTTTTCGCTGGGACGTCGCTGACCGAGATGGTGGATTTCGTTCGGAAAAATTATGCGCGTTCTCGCAAACTTTCCCGCAACGCGACGGCGGACATGAAACTGGCGCGCAAGCTGACGGAAATCGAAGACGCTTACGCAGGCGGCAAACGTCCGAAGAAGAAAATCAGAAAGCAGAAACCAGCCATCGGAAATACAAAGGTGATCGGTTTTACCGGCCCCGGCGGGGCGGGCAAGACCACCTTGATCGATGAATTGGTCCTGCGCCTTCTCCAGCGAGAACCGAAATCTCGGATTGCAATTCTCTCGCATGATCCCAGCGTCGTCGGCGCAGGCGCGCTATTGGGCGATCGCGCGACCATGATCAA
>JBDUAE010000209.1:0-4253 GCA_040004805.1 Chthoniobacterales bacterium
ATCTCCGCCGCGCGGTCGTAGCCAATAATGGGCGCGAGGCTGGTCACCATCGCCATCGAAAGCTCGACCAATTCCTGGCAGCGTTCTTTGTTCGCGACAATCCCGCGGACGCACTTCTCGGTGAAGATTTCCGTCACGTTCGCGAGAAGGCGAATGCTCTCGAGAAGATTGTGCGCCATCACCGGCATCATCACATTCAGCTCAAGATTGCCGTTGGCGCCCGCCCAAGTGATGCAGGAGTCGTTCCCGATCACTTGCGAGCAAACCATCATGACCGCTTCGCACATCACCGGGTTTACTTTTCCGGGCATGATCGAGCTGCCGGGCTGCGTTGCCGGCAGTTGAATTTCCCCGATGCCGCAGCGCGGTCCGCTGCTGAGCCAACGAAGGTCGTTCGCGATCTTAAAGAGACTGACCGCAATCGTCTTCAACTGGCCGCTGGTTTCCACGACCGCATCCTTTGCGCCCTGCGCCTCGAAATGATCTTTCGCTTCGCGGAAATCGATCCCGGTGCGCTGCTGCAAATGTCGCATCACTTTCGCGGGAAATTCCACCGGACGATTCAAGCCGGTGCCGACCGCAGTGCCGCCAAGCGCGAGTTCCTTTAGGACGTCGATTGCTTTCTGGGCGCGCTCTTGCGCGTAGGCGACTTGCTGGGCGTAGCCGGCAAAACCTTGTCCGAGCCGGACCGGCGTCGCATCCATCAAATGGGTGCGACCGATCTTGATGATGTCCCAAAATTCTTTTGCCTTTTCGTCGAGCGCTTTTTGCAACGCAGCGAGCGCTGGAATGAGCTTGTTCTTGAGTTCCTCCGCCGCACTGAGGTGAATGGCGGACGGGATCACGTCGTTGCTCGACTGCCCCATGTTGACGTGATCGTTCGGATGCACCCTCTGGCTGGCATTGTCCGTCTCTCCGGCAAGCTGGCGGCAACGATGGCCGATGACCTCGTTCGCATTCATGTTCGTGCTCGTGCCCGAACCGGTCTGGAAAATATCGAGCGGGAAATGCTGGTCGAGCTTGCCTTCGATCACTTCCTCAGCTGCCTGCACGATGAGCGCGGAGCGGTGCGCATCGAGCAGACCGAGATCGTGATTCGCCTGCGCGGCCGCCCATTTCAGAAGCCCGAGAGCGCGAATAAAGGGCCGTGAAAAACGATAACCGCTGACGGGAAAATTCAGGACTGCCCGCTGGGTCGAAGCTCCATAGAGCGCGGACTCCGGGACGGACATCTCGCCCATCGAGTCCTTCTCCGTGCGCACGCCGCCGGAACTCATGCCGGCTGTTTTACGGGAACCCGCACCGCCGGCACCGCGGGATGGCTATGGCCGTTCCGCGTGTTCGCTTTGTGAAATACCGTAATAAACATGGGCGGTATATTTTGCAGAAAATACTCGGAGTCCGCCCGATCGAAATGGGTCGCATGCTGCCGGAGCTCGTTCGTCACCTGATAGATGATGAAGCTGCCGCCGGGTGCGACCGCGTCGTACGTCTGTTGCAGGAGATCGCGCTTCTTTTCGAGATCGAGAATACTAAATGGGATGCCGGAGACGATGTAGTCGCAGTGCGGGATGCTACGGCGTTCCATTTCGTGCGTAAGTTGGGCCGCATTACCGTGGATGACGTGTACGCGGGGATCGTTCGCGAATTGACGCTCTAAATCCCGGGAAAAATCGGCGTCCAACTCGAACAGAAGTAATTGCGAACCTGGCGCCATCCGGCGCGCGATCTCGCGGGAGTGCACGCCTTCGCCAGGGCCGTACTCGGCAATAATGCGCGGCACGGAAAAATCCATCTTGCTCGCCACCCGGCCCACGAGCGCACGGGAGCTGGGAATGATGGAAGCGACCTGAAACGGCCGCTGCAGGAAACGCTTAAAGAACAGTACGCTCATGGAGGGGGGAATAGTCAACCGAGCCCCCCTTATTGTCCAGCCGGGATGTGGGAGCACGGTGGGCTTGGTCGAAAGGCAGGTTCTCGCGAAACACGCGCCCCGGACGAAAAGGTGCTTTCGCGGTCGATTTGAAACAGCCAGCGTGGATAAGAAGATTGACACCGACTATAAAATCTATAATGGTCGCACCACGAAAAGCCTTGCGCTTTTTTTCCCTAGCTGGCGAATTGCTCCCCGATGCATAACCTCTTAACGGTCAAGGAAACCGCTAAATACCTCCGGATTCCACTCCCGACCGTTTATTACTTAGTGCAGCGCGGGCAGTTACCCGCCATTCAAATCGGAGGCCGCTGGCGGATAAAAAAAGCGGCGCTCGATAAGGACATTCTCAAGGCAGACAAATCCGGTCAGCCCGCTGTCCTAGTGGTCGATGACGACGAGAGCCTGCAGAATCTATTTAAGCTCTTCCTGAAGAAAATCGGCTTCAGTCGGGTCGTAGTCGGCACCGTCAAGGAAGCTTTGAACGCCCTGCAGAAGCAGCACTTTGACCTCCTTTTCCTCGATCTAAAATTGCCCGACGGCCCCGCGGACGACGTTTACGACGCGGCGAAGAAATCGGATCCTGGATTGCCGATTGTGATCATCACCGGCTATCCGGACAGCGAAATGCTGGATCGGATTCTGGAAAAAGGCCCAGTGACGGTCTTGAAGAAGCCGCTCCAAATGGCGCAACTCCAGCAAACCGTCCGGATTCTGGGGCACAAAGGTCTCGCTAAGTTGGCGGCGTAATCGGAGACGCCGCGGTCTCCGCTACGTCACTTCGACTTCGATCGGCAACCATTGATTGATCATATAGCTGCCGTAATCGGCAATGCGCTCGCTCGGTTGCGTCTGCCCGGCCGCGTCAGTCGCGCGGGCGATTAGCGTGCAACGAGTCGGTTGTGCCGGCGTTTTCCATTCGAGTTCCCAAAAGCGCCATGCGTTCGGAGCGGCGTTGTCGGCTAATTTTGTCACCGACCAAGTTTCGCCGCCGTCCACGCTGAGTTCCACCTTGGCGATTTCACTTTCGCCCGCCCAAGCCGCGCCTCGCACTCGGTAGGTCGTCCCGGCCGGCACCCGCTCGTTCATGGCTGGGCGCGAAATTTGCGCTTTCGCCTGCATCTCAGTTAGCGGCACCAGCGTGGGTAATCCGTCGCGACGAGTCCAGTAGGCATAGTCGATGGTTTGGTAATAGCCCTGGAACGGAGTCGTGCTCACGATGATCCGCTCGATCCATTTTACCGCCGCCATGCCGTACCATCCGGGCACTACCGCACGCACGGGAAAGCCGTGCGCGGCGGTCAGCGGCGCGCCATTCAAATCGAGCGCGAGCAAAATATCGCGGCGCGCTTTCTCCAGCGGCACACTTCGCGCATATCGAATCTCACCCGCGGGACGCGGCGGTTCCTTGATTTCGCCTTTGTCTGCGCCCTCGAAAATCACCTCGATCGCATCGCCGTGCAGGCCAGCCTTTTCCAAGAGATCACGCAAGCGCACTCCACTCCAATTGGCGTTGCCGACAGCGCCGAGATCCCACTCCACCCCTTTCACTTTCGGCTGCAAAAACGAGCGCCCGTTCCCCGCGCATTCCATTGTCGCCGTGACCGTATGTTGTGGCATGGCTCGGAGCTCGGCCAGGCTGAACTTCAAGGCCGTGTTCACTGCCCCTTCCACCTGCAAACGCCAGGTTTCTCCTGCGATCTGCGGGGTGGGAAAATGGCAACGAACATAGAAGCGTTCGTTCGGAGTCACGAAATCCTCCAGGCTGGCGAACGGCATTTCCAGGTTCGCCGGCTCCGCCGTCCGCGTGATCAACGTTCCAGCGGCGGCTTCATCGGTGGCGGGGTTCGTCTTCATATGTTTTCTGGCAACCGCGCGACCTTACACGGCCAGGCCGCGCCCGTCACGCGTCACCCGCTTGCCAAGCTCCACCCCGCATCGCATAATCCCGCCTGCTTTTAGCGGGCGCGGTTAGCTCAGTGGTAGAGCACCTCCCTGACACGGAGGGGGTCACAGGTTCGAACCCTGTATCGCGCACCATCCATTCACGCCGGTCTCGGCGGAACTTGCGCGGTTCGCAGTAACGCTTTCACGTCCAGCCGCGCGTCAGATAATCGCTGAGCGCGAGCGCGAACATGATCGCGAGCCAGAAGAAACCCGCGCCCGCGAACAGCCATATGATCGGGCGACTGTATTTAATGTGCATGAAGAAGAGCAAAATGAGCGCGGCTTTCGCGATCGATATGAGCATCGAAACCGCGGTGTTGAACGGCCCCAGATCGACGTAAGCAAGCGCGACAGTCAGGGCGAGCAGCAGGAG
>JBDUAE010000210.1:0-4243 GCA_040004805.1 Chthoniobacterales bacterium
CGAATCGCAGCCGGCGTCGCTTCCTCTCCCAGCTTGTGCGGGGAGACGGCGGCCGGGATGAAGATCACCGCGTCCAGCCCGAGCTGCTCCAGCGCTTCGCGCGCCAGAATCAGATGGGCATGATGGATCGGATCGAAGGTGCCGCCGTATATTCCGATTTTGCGCAAGACCGTTACTATGCGCGAAAGCTCGCCCGTCTTCCAGCTTGCAGCGCGAAAGGCGCGGCCTAACAATTCGCGACCCATGAAGCACGACCCACTCGGCCAACTCCTCCTCACCGGCGTGCCCGGCCCGGAACTCGATCCCGCCTCCGCCGCGCTCTTCCGCGAGGTGCAACCCGGCGGCTACATCCTCTTCGGCCGCAATATCACCAGCGCCGCGCAACTACGGAAGTTGATCGATGATTTGCGCAACCTGAGCGAGATCGAACCGATCATCACGATCGACCAGGAAGGCGGTCGCGTTTCGCGTTTGCGCTTAATCGGCAACGAGCCGCCCAACGCGCAACAGCTCCGCGAGAAAGGCGATCTCGAGTTAGTGCGCGAGCACGGCCGCATCACCGGCCAGCTCCTGCGCGTCTTCGGATTCAATCTCGATCTCTGTCCCGTCCTCGATATCTCGTTCGACGACGAGGCCGATAATTCCCTGCGCGGCCGCTGCTACGGGACCGACGTCGCGCAGGTCGTTCGTCTCGCAGGAGAATTTAACGACGCCTTGCGCGCAGAGGGCATCACCAGTTGCGGCAAACATTTTCCCGGCTACTCCGCCGCCGGCGTGGACGCGCATCACGACCTCCCGCGGATCGATCGCACGCGGGCCGAGCTGGAGGCGCACGAGCTCGCCGTCTTTCGGCAAATGTCCGCGCACGTCGATAGCATGATGATTTGCCACGGTTGGTATCCCACCTTCGATCGCGAAAAACTCCCCGCCTCGCTCTCGCCCCGCGTGGTGAAGGAATTGCTCCGCGACGATTTGCAATTCCAAGGGTTGATCATGACCGACGACCTCGATATGGGCGCGATTTATAACGAGTACGGCCTCGACGAAACCATCCGCCTCGCCCTCGAGGCCGGGAATGATCTCGCGATGATTTGCCACCGCGTGGACGCGATCGGCCAAGCCCGAGCCGCCATCGCTGCGGTGCCGGCGCCCGAGGTCGAGCGCGCCCTGGAAAACGTCGCCCGCTTCAAGCGCCGCCTCTCCCCGCCCGAGCCCTTCTCCGAGGCCGCCTTCCGAAAATTAGACGACGCCGTCTGGCGTCTGCGCGTCGCCGTGCTCGGGGCCGAGCGCGCCGCCGAGCGCAGCGCCGAGGACGGAAAGCGTTCTCCGGTCGAGACCTACTAATGGCCTACGCAGGATAATTGACGACCAATCGCAGAACCCATAGCCTTCGCGCGTGCAACCGGAATTGGAGCAACTGCTCATCCTACAGAATCGTGACCAGAAAATTCGACAAATCCGGGCCGAGCTAAAGACAGGCCCCGAGCAGCGCGCGCAAGTGGAAGCCCACCTCGCCGCCAGCGCCGCCGGGTTGGAAGCGGCCAAGCACAAAACCAAGCAGCTCGAAGTCGAGCGCAAGAAACTGGAGCTCGATGTCGGCACGCGCACCGACAGCATTAACCGACTCAAAACCCAGCAGTACGAGACCCGGAAGAACGAGGAATTCCGCGCCATGGGCAACGAGATCGAGCGCTACGAGAAAGAAATTCGCGGGCTCGAAGACCAGGAACTCGAGCTGATGGAGCAGGCCGAGAAGTTAAAAACCGAAGTCGGCGCCGAAGAAAAAGTGGTCGCGGTAGAGCGCGAATCCGTCGCGCGGCAATTAACCGACCTGGCAGCTAAAACCACCGCGCTCGAGGGCCAGTTGGAAGGTTTGCTGAAAGACCGCACCGAGATCGCGACCAAGATCGATGAAGACGTGCTCGACCGCTTCGAGCGCCTCTTCGCCAGCAAAGGCAACGCCGCCGTCGTCGAGCTCCAGCACGAAGTCTGCACCGGCTGCCACATGAAAATCACCGCCCAGACCTCGCATCGAGTCAAAAGCGGACGCGAAATCGTCAGTTGCGAGCAATGCGGCCGGATCCTGTATTCGGCGGATTAGCGCGGCGCGAGTCGTAGCCGCGGGCCCTAGTGGGACGTATTGACCGTACATGGCCGCGAAACAGCCGAAGATGATCTTCGCGCGATAAACAAAGAGCAAGTACAGCGGCACGAGGACTTCGCACAATCTCCGAAGGGCAAGTACAGCGGCACGAGGTCTTTGGATGAGTGGGCCGAAGGGCGTTTCGACGCTGCCACAGGCCACCGCCGCACTACACAATAGTACACCGCGCAAATCCGACGCCGCTCCACCTCCACATTCCGCTCGCCCGCAGCCGTCCCCACTTCCTCCGCGGACCCGCTCCAAAAACTTCGGCTTGGACGGCGTTGATATTTTAGACAGACTCGCGGTCATGCCTACCTTTTATCCCGTGGCCCGCCAACGCTGCAACCGAAATTGGGGGAACATCCGGTTGGTATAATATCTGTTAGATCCTTAATCTCCATGCCGGGACGCGCTCCGCAAATCTACGAATACTACAAGGACTTAGCGCAACGCGCTGAGTATCTGCTAGTCGGAATTATCGCGGCGTCAGTCGCTTTTTTCTGGAAAGCTGAAGCCGCAGCAAAACTTGGGCTGAACCCGGCGACAGTCCACTTGGTTGGTCTGTTGTTTTTGCTCGCTGCCATGATGGTTGCTCTCTCTCGGCTTCACAGACAGCCGGGCGTGTTCGCTTACATGGCAGAGGAGCATGATCTCGGTGATGAGCGGGCGCAGCTCGTCAAGAGCGCCAGCGAAGATAAGTCTGTTGTCGGCTCTTACGGCGTACTTCGTCCATCCGATCAAGTTAAACGGATTGGCGAAATTGATCGGGCGATATCGGGGATACGCGTCGCGACGGACGACCTTAATGCTCGTTGCAATCGTCTCTACAAGATTCGAAACTGGTTACTTGTCATTGGTTATTCCCTTATGCTATCCGAAAGGATTTGGATTCCATACTACAAAACCTGACCAAGAGATGTAGCCAACCGCTGGCCGGCGTGCGCTTCACGCTTTCCATGACCAAAACCTTCACTCCGATCCACGCTCGCTTTGCTTCACTCGCGCGAGTCGTTCGCGCCTTCGGCCTTGAGTCTATGTCAAGGAGGAAGAATAGGCGAACATACGTTTTGTAGAGTATTTGTTAGACCTATGAAGTGCATTTCACTTTTCATCGCGACGTTGACACTACTGTCGGCGTCCGTGCACGCCGCCGACTATGTTCACGTTAAAACTTCGTGGGACATCAACGTCACAAAGCAAACGTACAAGAATAACGATACCAAAGTAAGTTTCGGGCCAGCAATTGCGGCCTTTCGCCTCCACGAGGCGAAACCTGCACAGGCCGATGGCAGCGCACAATTCATTTACCACGGAAAAAGAGGTTTCATCACTCTTTACCATGACCTTCGTGCGGTCGTTGGCTTCGGCTCCCCTGCGGCATACGTGCAAGCAATCTGCGGCGCGATGGAGAAGGGCAACGGCAAATTCGACTCGAAGTCCTTTTTCTCATTGCGTTACGAGTCAGGCGGGAAGTCAGCTTCTGGGCGTGGCGTGGTTTATCATTTTGTGCATTCGCCAGAGCTCTACGGCAAGCAGATCTGGGATGAGTTCGGCACAGTTCGGATCGGCGAGTTTTACTTTTCATATCGCGGCAGCTTCGTCGAGAGGCGTGGCTTGGATGATCTGGCTGCATTTCTGCGAGCGATTGGTATCCGAAAGATTTAACCACGCGTGAAGCCAACCGCGGCCAGCGAGATGCGTAAATTTCACTGTTGATGAATGCCACTCGTGATTCGCGCAATGGCTGATCCTGTTCTCGCAAGATGCCGGAACTTGCGCCTATGAAACGTCCGCCCGAAATCACAACACCGTGTCCGAAACGCTGGGCAGAGATGCAAGGGGACGCGTCCACGCGTTTTTGCGAGGAGTGCCAGCTTCACGTTCAGAATCTGAGTGTGATGTCGGAGCGCCGTGCTGCGGACATCTTGCGGCGTAGCCACAGCGAGCATGTTTGCGTGACCTATACGCGCCGGGTGGACGGGAGCATGGTGACACGCGCAGATTTACGGCGCGAGCGGGTGACGACACCGTTCCGGCGCGCAGTGTCTTGGTGCCTTGCTGCTCTTGCGCCATTGGCGGTCGGCGCGTGCACCACGG
>JBDUAE010000211.1:0-4232 GCA_040004805.1 Chthoniobacterales bacterium
TCGGGATGCGTTTTCAATTCCTCGGTCTCGCGAAAAATTTAGCCGACACACCGCCCCTGAGCGGATTCCGCTACGCGCAAGACAGCGCCCGCGCGCTCGGCCTAGACACATAAGAATCGCGCGCCGCCGCCGACTACGGTAAGATTACGCATCGATCCGAGCACCGATTCCAATTCCAATCCTCCCGGCCCCTTACCCGGCGACCTCGGCCCGGTCTCGCCCCGTTCGAGCCAAATCTGGAAATGGCTCGTGCTCGGCCTGGTCGGTCTGGCCCTGCTCGTGGCCGCGCGAGTTCTTCCCGTCCTCGCCTGGCTGGAAACCTTTCGCCTTTGGGCGCAACATTTCGGCATCGCCGGCATTTTTATTTACGGCGCGCTCTTCGCCGTCGTCAGCATTTTCCTGCTGCCCGTGCTGCCGCTCACGCTTCTCGCCGGCTTTACCTTCGGTCTCGGCGGCGGGCTGTTCGCGATCATGTTCGGCATCACCTTGAGCGCGGCCTTCGGGTTTCTTTTTTCCCGCTACGCCGCGCGTGCGGCGGTGGCGCGGCGGATGGAGCGCTATCCGCGCTTTCACGCCATGGATCGCGCCATTGCGCACGAAGGATGGAAAATCGTGGGCCTCCTCCGCATGTGTCCAGTGCCCTTCGGGATTTCGAATTACCTCTACGGGCTTACCGCGATTCCGTTCTGGCATTACATGGCTGCGACTCTCATCGGCATGCTCCCGGGCAACATCATGTATGTCTATCTCGGCGTGCTCGGGAAGCGCACCGCCGAAGGGCCGCGCGATCCGCTCGAGTATATCGCGGGCGGGGTCACGCTGCTGGCGCTGGTGGGCGTGACCTTCGTCCTGCGGCGCGTGGCGCAACGCGCGGCCGACAAAGCCGGCGTCAACTAAACCAAAGCAGCGGCCGCGTGCGATATTCCAATAAGTGAAGCGTCCTCCCGATGATCTGCCTTGGCTGAAGCTGCTCTCCGCGGCCGCAGTTGGCGGCTTCGTTACGCTCTTCATCGCTCGAAATTTTTTCCCTAACGAGAAGAAGCTGCGCCACCGCATCCACGCTCATTACGCCGCGGGTGACGACGTTTTTGCCCGCACCATGGGCCACCTCCTCGGGCCGCCTCTGCTCGAAGGTAATCAGGTCACGCTCCTGGAAAACGGCGACGAGATTTTCCCCGCCATGCTCGCTGCGATTCGTGCAGCCGAGCGCACCATCACCTTCGAGAATTTCCTTTGGAAAAAGGGCGATCTCTCAAACACTTTCGCCGACGCGCTGGCCGAACGCGCGCACGCCGGCGTGAAGGTGCATTTCTTGCAGGATGCCCTCGGCTGCGATCATCTCCACAGCGATGCGCTCAACATGCTGCGTCGTTCGCCGGTCGAGCTGGAGATCTTTCGTTTCCTGAATTTGGAGATGAATTTCCGCACTCATCGCAAGCTCCTCGTGGTCGACGGACGCGTTGGATTCATCGGTGGCGTCGGCATCGCGGATGCGTGGTTAGGCGACGGCCGCACTCACGGCTTCTGGCGCGACTCACATTACCGGGTGGAAGGGCCGGCGGTGGCGCAAATTCAGCAGGCCTTCATGGATAACTGGATCCAAACCCGCGCCGCCCTGCTCCATGGTGACGACTATTTTCCAAAGCTCGAGCGCGCCGGCGATCACACCTGTCAGGTCTTCCGAAGCTCGGCTGGGGAAGGCTCGGATAGCGCACGCCTGATGTTATTAATTTCGATCGCCGCCGCGCGGCATCACATTCGGATCGCGAATGCCTATTTCATCCCCGATGCCCTAACGATACAAACGCTACTGGAAGCCCGAGCCCGCGGGGTGGACGTGCAAATTATCGGCCCCAGCTACGATACCGACGCGCTTTTCGTCCGTGCGGTCGGGAAAACGCGCTGGCTTCCGCTACTCAAAGCTGGCGTTCGTTTTTACGAATACCAGCCAGCGCGTTTCCACTGCAAATATCTCTTGATCGACGATTGCTGGGCCTCGGTTGGCTCCGCCAATCTCGATAACCGTTCCCTGTCGCTGAACGAAGAAGCCAACCTCAATATCCTCGATCATGATTTCGTCGGCGCGCACATCCGCATCTTCGAGGACGACAAGAGGCACTCGCGCGAAATAACTCTGGCGGATTGGCGACACCGGCCGCTGCGCGAGAAAATCAAAGGCCGGCTCGGTGCAATCCTGGCCTCGCAAATGTAAGGCGGATTCGTGGGCGCGACGGAAAACCCAACCCCGGCGCCTCGCCTGCGCGTGGCCACCTATAATGTGCACGGTTGCGTCGGAATGGATCGTCAACGTTCCGAAGCGCGCGTCGCCGAGGTCATCGCCAATCTCTCGACCGACGTCGTCGGCTTGCAAGAATTAGACGTCAGCCGACAGCGCTCAGCCAGCACGGATCAGGCAGCACAGATCGCCAAAGAACTCGGCTGGAAACACATTTTCCATCCCGCGATGCGGAACGGAGACGAGCAATATGGCGACGCCATCGTCAGCCGGTTTCCGTTCACGGTGAAGCGCACCGCCGAACTGCCTGGACTCGCTCCATGGTATTGCCGTGAAAAGCGCGTCGCGATTTGGCTCGAAGTGGAAACACCGCTCGGACCGGTGCAATTCATTAACAGCCATTTTGGCCTCGGCCGCGCCGAACGAACTTTGCAGGCGCAATGGCTGGTCGGCTCCGAATGGTTCGGCTCACTCCCGGCGGCGGCGCCAGCGATTCTGCTCGGTGATTTTAACAGCGTCCGCTCGTCGCGCGCCTATCGCATCCTCACTGGTTTTTTGCGCGACGTGCGCACATTGGTCCATCCGCCACGCGCCTATCGCACTTATCCGACACGGCTGCCTTCGCTCGCGGTTGATCATATTTTCATCAACGCCGCACTCCAGCCCACCGCGCTCGAGGTTCACCGCACTGCGCTCGCGCGCGTCGCCTCGGATCACTTTCCACTCGCGGCAGAGTTGGTCCACGAGCTGCCAGGAAGCCGCTCTTCCCTCGCTTGAAACTGCGGATGCCCACGAATCGTTTGTTCGAAGGCCGAATGTTCATTAGGCGACATTCCGGCTGGAAATTTCGCCTGCGACCTAGCCCAGCGCGCCAGCCAATCCGCGCCTAAAATCTCGCGACCATCTCGCGGCGCGGCGGGCGTAAGCGCGATCGTAGTTTCGTCTTTCGGGCCCATGCTCCGGCCGCGCGCGATGTAAAATCCCGCCAGGAGGAGGAGGCTCCGCACGGCAGTGGAACAGCTATAGGTAAACAACTCGACCGCCCGGCCGCCGCACGCGGCGAACAGTTGGTGAAATGTCGCCAACGTCCACGCTTCCGCGGAAGTCTTGCCCGAGAACATGTCGTAGAAGATCAGGTCGGGCGGCGCGGGAGCGTCCGCGATCGTTCGCGGAAAATCGCCCCGCACCAGCGACCAACTCAACCCGGCGTGCTTTTTCGATTGCCAATGCCCGTCCTCCAAAATCGCCGGCGGACCACCGTGGCGCAGATACGGGAACGCGTCGTTATGCAGCAAAGCGAGTCGCAACGAATCGAGATCATTCTCGAAGCTGATCAGTCGCATCGCTGGGACGGGCCCCATCTCCGCCGACGCCTCATAACACTGCACCGCCGCCATCGCGTTCGCGGCCGCGCCGAGGCCCACATCCCAAATCACCAGCGGCTCGTTAGCCGACACGCGCAGCCGTTCCGCCAGGCGAGACTGCTCGACATACAGCTGCCGCGCTTCCTCCATCGGCTCGGTCCGCGAATGCATGATCTCGCCGGAATCGATGTGTCGGATACTCGAGAAACCTTCCCACGCGCGATGCACTTCGTAGTTCCCCAAACTCGTGCGTCGCTTCCGATTTGGTTTCGGTTCCACGATCGGATTGTCGAGATCGGACTCATGCAGGAAAGCCCGCTTCTTCTCGTAGAGCGCGAGAAATCGATCCTCGAGAATCGCGGCCCGGATCTCGCGCATGAGCTGGTGATAAAAATGGATGTTGTGTTTCCCCAGCAATTGCCAGCCGAGCGTCTCCGAGCTTTTCGCCAAATGATGCAGATACGCGCGCGAGTAACGCGCACAGGTGGGACACTTGCACTCCGGATCGAGCGGTTCCTCGGAGAATTTGTAAACCCCGCGTCGCATTTGCAGAAAACCGCGCGAGGTAAACGTCGCGCCGCGCTGCGCCAGTTGCGTCGGCATGATGCAATCGAACATGTCCACGCCGCGAT
>JBDUAE010000016.1:0-14328 GCA_040004805.1 Chthoniobacterales bacterium
GAAGTCGCGCTCTTTGCCGATCGTTCCGACGTCTCGGAGGAATTGTCGCGGCTGGATTCGCATCTCGCTCAATTCGTCGACCAGCTCGGCAAGGCCGCGCCGGTTGGCCGCACTCTGGAGTTCATCACCCAGGAAATTTTCCGCGAACTAAACACCCTCGGCGCCAAATCGAATGACGCCGCCATAGCTCAACGCGTCGTCGTGGCGAAAGCCGAGCTCGAAAAAATCCGTGAGCAAATCCAAAACGTTGAGTAAGCAATTCACCCGCCGCGGGATTCTCTTTGTCGTCTCCGCGCCATCGGGCGCGGGAAAGACCACTCTGTGCGATGCCCTCCGCCAGACGCCGGATTTCGTCTACTCGGTTTCCTGCACCACGCGCGCGCCGCGCGCGGGTGAGAGTGAGGGCGAGGACTATCATTTTCTGAGCGAGAAAGATTTTCAAAGCCGCGTCGCGGCCGGGGATTTTCTCGAGTTCGCCGAAGTGCATGGAAAGTATTACGGGACCCTGCGTGGTCCGATTTGCGCGGACCTCGAGAGCGGCGTGGATGTCCTGATCGACGTCGACACGCAGGGTGCGGATGCGATTCGCAATTTTAAAGATGAGTCTGTCCGCCGCTCCCTCTGCGATGTTTTCATCATGCCGCCTGATCTGGAGGAATTGCGCCGTCGCCTAACGAAACGTGGCACGGAAACGAAAGCGCAGATTGAATTGCGGCTCGTGAACGCCGCCCGTGAAATGGAACTCTGGCGCGATTATCGTTACACCATCATCAGTAAATCGATGGAGGAAGATCTGCTCAAGTTTCGCAACATCATGGGCGCGGAACGTTATCTCAGCCGTCGGCTAATTTGCACCTGACATGAAAGCGAATCCTGCTTCTACCAACAAGATCCGGAAATCCGTTGTCCTCGGCGTCACCGGTTCGATCGCCGCTTACAAATCCGCCGAGCTCGCGAGCCTGCTGCACAAGCAAGGCCACGATGTCTTCGTCGTCATGACGAAAGATGCGGCGGAGTTCATCACCCCGCTGACCTTGCAGACGCTTTCGAAAAATCCGGTGATGACAAGTTTCTACGACGAAAAGGAAAACTGGCGCCCCGGTCACATCGAATTAGCCGACAACGCTGCACTGCTTTTGCTCGCGCCCGCGACTGCGAACGTCATCGCAGAACTGGCGCACGGCCTCGCCAGCCATCCGCTCGCCGCGATCGCGCTCGCGACACGCGCGCCGATTTTGATCGCACCGGCGATGAACGGAAAGATGTGGGAACATCCCGCTACGCAGGAAAACGTGGAGACGCTGAAAAAACGTGGCGTCGAATTCATCGGCCCGGAAGCGGGCATGCTCGCGTGCGGTTACGAAGGCGTGGGGCGTTTGTGGAAGGTGGATGAGATCGCGTTTCGGGCTGAGTTCCTGCTCGCGCGCCAGGATAATTTGCTCGCGTGAAAATCGTGGTCACGGCCGGACCGACGCGCGAGCCCATCGATCCCGTTCGTTTCCTGAGCAATCGCTCTTCCGGTAAGATGGGCTACGCACTCGCGGAAGCGGCGCTCGAGTCCGGCCATGAAGTTACGCTCGTCTCCGGACCGACGGCACTGACACCGCCCGCAAAGGCGCAGCTGGTGCGCATCACAACCGCTGACGAACTTTACGAAGCAGTGCACACGCACGTGCGCGACTGCGATCTGCTCGTGATGTGCGCGGCCGTTTCAGATTACAAACCAACGAAGTCCGCCGCGCAGAAAATGGAAAAGCAAAACGGCGAGTTCGCACTGCGCTTAACGCCGACGCGCGACATTCTCACTTCGCTGCCAACGGAGAATCGATCATACTTCGTTGTCGGTTTCGCCGCGGAGACGCATGACCTCGAAGCGAGTGCGCAGCGAAAACTTCTCGCGAAGAATTGCGACATGATCGTGGCGAATGATGTCAGCCGCGACGATTCCGGAATGGAAAGTGACGACAATGCGGTGACAATTTTGTGCCGCGACGGCGAAACGAAAACGATTTCGCGTGCGCCAAAAAAAATCATCGCGCGCGAAATTTTAAAAATAGTTTTGAAGATGTGTGAAAAAAGTTTGACAAAAAAAACGTGATGCTTAGTGACGTGTGTTGTGAACTTATTCACAGATTGTTCACAACCACCGCACCTGCGGATTGAAAGGGGGGATTAACTATGCCAGCGAAGAAAAAATCGGCAAAGAAAGCCGCCGCTAAGAAAGCGCCTGCTAAGAAAAAAGCAGCTAAAAAAACGGCCAAGAAACGCCATTAGATCTAACTGATCATCCGTTGAGCCGCGGCGTTAGCCCGGTTTCAAAATGCAATTCAACCCGGGGGGAGATTAATTTCTCCTCCCGGTTTTTTTGTTCCCGATTCCCTCCTGCACTCGAAAACATTTGGCACTGCGAGAGCGCACTTCTATTAGTCATCGTCATGTTGCACTACCTCGACGCCGCCCAAGAAGCGGCGCGCGCCGCCGGCGAGTTGTTGCGCCGCGGCTTCGAGCAACCGCAGCGCGTCAACGCCCGCGAAGCGCATGACATCAAGCTCGAGATCGATGTGCAAACGCAGGATCTCATCACCGACCTGCTCTTGAAAAAATTCCCCGAGCACGCGCTTTACGGTGAGGAAGGAATCGTCGGTGATCAGAGCGCGGAGCATCAGTGGGTGGTAGATCCTCTTGATGGCACGGTGAATTTTTTTTACGGCATCCCGCACTTCTGCACCTCGATCGCGTTGCGCCTGAAAGGCGAAATCATCGTCGGCGTGATTTACGATCCGATCCGCGAGGAAATGTGGAGCGTGCAAAAAGGGAAAGCGCCGGAATTGAATGGTCGTCCGATGCACGTGAGCGATCGCAGTGAGCTCGCGGAGGCGATCGTGTCGGTAGGCCTTTCGAAAACCGGTGTGACGATCGCCGCGGGGTTGCCGCTGCTGCAAGACATGGTGCATCGCGCGCGCAAATGTCGGCTAATGGGCAGTGCCGCGCTGGATATGGCGTACGTCGCTTGTGGCCGTTTTGACGCTTATGTCGAACAGGGCATCAGCCTGTGGGATATTGCCGCGGGTTATATTTTAGTCGAAGCCGCGGGCGGCAAAGTGGAGATGCGACCGCGGGAAGATATGAAAGATAAGTACAGCATCATCGCGTCGAACGGCGTGATCGATCTCGGACTCTGAAGCGATGACACGCAGCGGCATCGGCTACGACGCGCATCGCCTGGTGGCGAATCGCAAGCTCGTTCTCGGCGGCGTGGAGATTCCGCATCCGCTCGGCCTGGATGGGCATTCCGATGCGGATGTCATCTGCCACGCGATCGCGGATGCATTACTCGGGGCGATTGGGGAGAGCGATATCGGACATCATTTTCCGAACACGGATGAAGACATTCGCGGGATTAGCAGCATCGCGATCTTGGAACGTGTTACGGAAGTCCTGCGCGCACAGCGGGCGCGGATTGTGAATGTCGACGCGACTCTCATCGCGGAAGTGCCGAAGATCGCGCCTCACCTTTTGATGATGAGGGAGCGGATTGCGCGCGCGTTACAGCTGGACGTGGGGCGCGTGGGCCTCAAGGCCACGACCAATGAGGGTTTGGGGACGATCGGCCGCGGAGAAGGAATGGCCGCGATGGCCGTGGCGAGTGTGGAGCAAGACTAACGAATCACGGTGACTCGAGAATTTTTCGTCCAGATTTCAGCCTTCGAATACGAGCATGTCGCTGCGTTTCTTTAATACTTACACGCGGGAACTAGAGGAGTTTCAGCCGCTGGATTGCGCGGGGCGGACGGTAAAGATGTACACCTGCGGGCCGACCGTTTACAGCTACGCGCACATCGGAAATTTCCGCGCCTATCTTTTCGAGGACTTGCTGCAGCGGCATCTGGAATTGCGCGATTACAAAGTGGAGCGGGTGATGAATATCACGGACGTGGACGATAAAACGATTCGCGGCTGTCAGGCGGCGGGAGTGCCGCTGGCGGAGTTCACGGAAAAGTTTAAGCGCGCTTTCTTCGCGGACCTCGACACTCTCCGGATTAAGCGCGCCGATACGTTTCCGGAAGCAACCGATGCACGCCACATCGCGGCGATGGTCGCGATGATTACGACGCTGATCGCACGTGACCTTGCCTATCAGGCCGACGACAAATCGGTCTATTTTCGGATTAGGAATTTCCCCAAGTACGGTCACCTCGCGCATTTCAATCTCGACGAACTGCAATCTACCGGCCGAGTGAAGAACGACGAGTACGACAAAGAGCACGTGGGCGATTTCGCGCTCTGGAAAGCGTGGGATGAGGCGGACGGCCCGGTGCGTTGGGAAAGTCCGTGGGGACCGGGGCGGCCGGGCTGGCACATCGAGTGCAGCGCGATGGCAACGGGTCTGCTCGGTGACCAACTCGATATCCATTGCGGCGGGGTGGATAACATTTTTCCCCATCACGAAGCGGAGATCGCGCAGACGGAAGGCTGCACTGGTAAACAGTTCGTGCGCTACTGGCTGCATTGCGCGCACCTTCTCGTGGAAGGCCAGAAGATGGCGAAGTCCGCGGGCAATTTTTACACCCTGCGCGATGTGATCGAGAAAGGTTACAGCGGACGCGAGGTGCGATATGCGCTCATGCGGGTGCATTACCGCGCGCAGTTGAATTTCACTTGGGAAGGAATGGAGGAAGCGCGGGTGGCGCTGGGGCGGATTGATGATTGGGTGATGCGGCTGCGAGCGAGAGCGGAAGAGGCGAACGGCGAACGCGACGCGCCGAAGGGCGAACCTCCATCGGACGAGTTTGCAGAGGCGCTGGATGATGATCTGAATATTTCGGCGGCGCTCGGATTTCTTTTTGAAACGATTCGGGAAACGAATCGTGCCCTCGATGAGGGAACGATGACGCCGGAAGCGGCGCGCGGTTGGCTGGAATGGTGGAATCGGATCGATACCGTGCTGGTGCTGACGGCGGAGAGGACGGCGGTGCCGCCGGAAGTGACGCAATTGGCGGAGGCGCGGACGCAGGCGAGGCTTGCCAAAGAGTGGAAGAAAAGTGATGAATTGCGCGATCAGCTTGCGGCGCTCGGCTGGGAAGTGCGCGATACCAAAGATGGCCAGACCGTGACGAAGCGCGGTGGAGCTTGAAGAAAAGGGCAGATGTTTTCCGCGGAAGAATTTCTCACGCTCGGACACACGGCTCATCCGAAGCTGTTTGAAAATCAGACGTATGTCTGGGACGCGCTGAAACAAATCTCCAGCTACCTAAAATTCCGGCTGAAGCCGGCGATCCTCGGGGATCTCGTCGGCAAACCGTTCGTTAGCGATGCCGTCTTTGTCGGTGCCGGGACGGTGATTGAACCGGGCGCGGTCTTGAAGGGGCCGGCTTGGATTGGCGAGAATTGCCAGATCCGCAGCGGTTGTTACGTGCGCGAGAATGTGATCGTGGGCGACGGCGTGGTGATGGGCAATTCGTGCGAGTTCAAGAATTGCATTCTCTTCGACGAAGCGCAGGTGCCGCACTTCAATTATGTGGGCGACTCGATTCTCGGCTACAAAGCGCACCTCGGCGCTGGCGTGATTCTATCCAACGTGAAACTCGATCACCGCGAAATCGATGTTCTGGCGACGGATGGCAATATTGCCACTGGCCTAAAAAAGTTCGGCGCAGTGGTGGGTGACCGCACCGAAATAGGCTGCAATGCGGTGATCAATCCCGGCACGATTCTTGGCCGCGATTGCATCATCTATCCCGGCGCGAATTTTCGCGGGGTGCTGCCGAGTTCCAGCATCCTGAAGGTGCGGCAGAATTTGCAAATCCTGACCCGCCGCGAAAATCCGCAGGACGGCTAACGAGGCCGCGAATACTCCGGCCTCAGTCGGTCGAGATCGCCGGTTTCTTTTTGATCCAGCCGAAATCGTAAAGTGGACGCGCGAACCAAGCGACGCGCTTGTCGTCAAAAATTCCCTCCGCGGTCTTGAGCCATTTTAGCGCCGCCTTGCTGTTGTCATGCGCAAAGCCCCAAGCCGCCTGCGCGTAATAGTAGGCAGGCGATTCCGTCGGGAAAACGAGCCGATCGAGCGCGGCTTTCGCCCCGGCATCATCCTTCGCCCCGAGATAGGTAAGAAGAATCGCGTAACGGAGGCGCTCGTTCAAAATGAGGATGTTGGTCTTCGTCTCCATTTCTTCAAAAAGCGCGCGCGCTTCTCCCCATTTTTTCTGCTGGAGCAAGGCCTGGCCGAGGTAAAGGCGCGGCGGATAAGAGATCGGATCTTTTGCGCTGGCGGCGGTGAAGTCGGCTGCGGCCTCGTCGTATTTTCCCTGGTCGAGATAAAGGATCCCGCGCAGGGTTAGGATGGGCGCGGAAGCTTCCGCGGGCGGCGCTTGGTTGAGAAGTGCAAGAGCGGCGCCGAGCCGGCCCGCGTCCACCTCGCGCCGGGCGTCTTCGAGCAGGTTGGTTGGCGCGCCGAGCGAAGCACTCGCCGCGCAGCAAGCAAGAACAGCCGACAACAGAAGACGCATTCCGATATTTCTACTCGAAGTGGCTACCGTTTGGGAAGCCGCTGGCGGATGGGCAGGGATTCGAACCCTGGTTGCCTTGCGGCAAACACGCTTTCCAGGCGTGCGCATTAGACCACTCTGCCACCCATCCTGGTGACGCGGAGTTCAAAGCTGGAGCCGACGGAACAACTCGTCGAGCGGCAGTTGCAGGGCGATGTAAAATTCTCCGAAGTCGGCGTACTCCGCACTCACCGGATCGAAGCGCATCTGATAAACGATCGACTTCACCTCAAAAGTGTCGCGCGCGAACAGGGTCACGCCCCATTCCGCATCGTCGAGACCGGTGGAACCGGTGATGAGTTGCTTGATTTTTCCGGCATACTGCCGGCCGACCGCGCCGTGGCCAAGCATGAGCTTGCGCCGATCCTCGAAGGGCAGGGTGTACCAGTTCCGCTGCTCGCCGCGGCGTTTGGTCATGTTATAGAAAGAAACAACAGGCCAGTCCGGCAGTGTCGGATAAACCCGCTCGTGTCGGTAATGTTTCATCCGCTCCTCGAAGGCGACCATCGCTTTCTCAAACTCCGGCGTGCCGTGCACGACGTTTTGTTCGCGCTCGAGAATCGCAGCGTAATCTTCCGCCGACATTCGGTACTCGCTCTCTTCGGTTAACGAGAGGTAGCTGTAAACCGGCACCAGCACATCGGGCCCGAGGGCGAGGCTGAGCTGTTTCTCGATCCGGTTCGCAATGTGCAAATCCGGCGTGACGAGCATGAAGGCGAGATCAGCTTTCGGCGTCACCACGCTGAGGGTGAGCAATTGCGTATCAGGGATGGCGCGGGCCTCCTGCACTAGCGACGAGAGCCGCGTCTTCGCCGCCA
Organism: Chthoniobacterales bacterium; assembly: GCA_040004805.1. Taxonomy (GTDB): domain Bacteria; phylum Verrucomicrobiota; class Verrucomicrobiia; order Chthoniobacterales; family UBA10450; genus JACCTI01. Next base: position 7,367 of record JBDUAE010000016.1, read on the forward strand.
GTTGTTCTTCGGTGGTTAATAATTGCCACTGCCCGAACTCGATCCGGTAGAACAGATGCAGGCAATGCCAGCCCTGCTCCGGGATAATCGCGCCGTTATTTTCTTCCGTCATGCCGAGCCAGTCTGCGGAGCGAGGAGAAGAGGGTCAAGTGCGCGCGGAAAACGAGCGGACGGATCAGCGTGGCGCGGTCGCGGCCGCGGCGCTCGGGAGATGCGCCATGCAATATTCTTCGCCATCCTTTGCGACGCGGAATTCGAGACGGACGTCGCTTAATTCCGTCGCCCCACAGGTGGAGCAACGGTGCAGCGGTTCGTCTTCGTTCCGCGTCTGCACTTCGAAGCGACGGCGTCGTGTTCCCACGTCCTTGCGATGGCGGAAGTCCCGGTAAATCTCCGGCCCGAAGAAGATGAAATAATTGCTGAAAGCCGCGAGTAGCGCCATCCGGTAGGAATTTGTCCCGACCAGAAAACCCAAGAGCAGGAAGGCCGCGCCGATCCAGGCCAGCCATTTGATCTTGAGCGGTAGGACGAAGAAAACGTAGATGATTTCCTCAGGATAAAAGCGCGCGAAAGCGAAGAAGAGCGATGCATTCAGCATCCCACTGGAAAAATTGCTGCCAAAGAAAAACGCCGCCACTGTCGTGCCGATCATCCCCACGAGATAGAAAAGCGTGATCCGGAACGCGCCCCAAGCTCGCTCTAGACCGACGCCGACAAACCAGAGGAACCAGAGCGCCATCGCCACCCAGAGAAAATGTGCGATCGGCGGAACGAAAATATACGTCACCAGTCGCCAAACTTCCCCCGCTAGGATGCGGCCGGGATCGAGCCCGAGGTAATCGTCGAATCCAGGATTGAGCAGAACGAGCCCGAAGACGAGGGCGTTGAAGGTGACAACGATGCGCACCAAACCGGGAATCGCGAGGAACCCGATTCGACGTTCAAGTTTATCCAGCACAGTCATCGTTAGATCTTCGTAAGCGAGAGGCGAACCGGCCCCACCTTCCGCTACTTCAGCGCGAATTGACGCACTCTAGCACGCCGCCTAGGCTCGTGCTCGTGAGCGATTCTGACTCCAAAATCACCCCGCTTTACGAAGAACATCGTCGCGCGGGGGCGAAGATTATTCCCTTCGGCGGTTGGCTCATGCCGGTGCAATACACCAGCATCAGCGACGAACATCAAGCAGTGCGCCAGGCCGTCGGCGTTTTTGATATTTCGCACATGGGGCAACTGGTCGCGTCTGGTTCCGGCAGCGCGGAATGGCTTAACCGCATGCTCACGAACAATGTGGCCAGGCTCGAAATCGGCGGTGGGCAGTACACTTTTTTGCTGAACGAAACCGGCGGAATTATCGATGATCTCATCGTTTACCGGACAGCCGACACGGAATTTCTGCTCGTGGTGAACGCTTCCCGCACCGACGAGGATGTGGCCTGGCTCGAGCAACATTTGCCGGCGGGCGTCCAGCTCGAGAATCGCAGCGCGGAGCGCGCTGGGCTCGCGATCCAAGGGCCGAAAATCGTCGAACTTCTCAAGCTCATGCTCGGCTCGGACGTCGCGCTTCCCGCGCGCAATCAGCTGCGGGATTTTACCTTCGAAGGCATGCTCCTGAGCATCGCGCGCACCGGCTACACCGGGGAAGACGGTGTCGAAGTTTTCCTCGCCGCCAAAGACGCGCCCGCAATCTGGAATGCCGTTCTCGAAAAAGGAAAACCGCTCGGCCTTAAACCGTGCGGTCTGGGCGCGCGCGATACTTTGCGCCTGGAAATGTGCTATCCGCTCAACGGCTCCGATTTAACCCCGGAGCACAATCCGATCGAGGCGGGCCTGGGCTTTTTCGTCGACCTCAAAAAAGGGGATTTCATTGGTCGCGCCGTTTTACAGCAGGCGAAGGATAACGGCACCGCGAGCAAGCTCGCCGCCTTTGTCATGAAAGGTAAAGGTCCGCCGCCGCGTCCGCATTATCCGGTTTGGGTGGGCGGTGCGCGCGTCAGCGAGGTCTCCAGCGGCACTTTGTCGCCAAGTTTGAATCAAGGCATCGGCATGGCCTACCTGCCCACGGCCAGCGCAACGATCGGAAGCGAAATCGAGATCGAGATTCGCGGCCAGAAATTTCCTGCTGTCATCGAGAAGAAACCACTCTACAAGAAATCATGAGCAACGTTCCCGACGATCTTTTTTACACTGAATCGCACGAATGGGTCCGCGTGGAAGGCGACCGCGCCCGGGTCGGTATTACTGACCACGCGCAAGCCGAACTCACTGACGTCGTCTATGTCGAGCTGCCGAAAATCGGGACGCAAGTCGAGGCGCGTGGACAGATCGCAGTCGTAGAATCCGTCAAAGCCGCGAGTGATATCTACGCGCCGCTCAAGGGCGAAGTGGTCGAGGCTAACGAAGCGCTTTCCAGCAATCCCGCGCTCGTGAATACCGACCCGTTTGGTGAAGGCTGGATTTTTGTTCTGAAAATGAGCGCGCCCGATGATGTCAAGCAGTTGAAGGACGCGGCCGCGTACCGCGCTTCGATCGGCTAACGAGACATCTTTTGAGCTCCGATTTGGGAGGAGACGCGGTTTTCAGGAGCGCCGCTTGCTCATTGAATTTACGAAACTAACCGACGGGGGAATTCTGCTCCGTTGTGTTCGCACCGATGGGACGAGCGTCTGGCAACGGCAGGAGGGCGCTCGGGGTCGCTTCTTCGCTTTCCACGATCTGCGGCATTACGCCGTCGAAAGTGTCCTCGAATATAAGCAGGGATTCTACGGCCTGATCTCTTCCGGGTGGGAAATTCTGGACACCACGGGCAAGGGGTCGAGAGGCCCTCTCCCCGATGAGGCACTGGAGGTGGAACATCTTGTCGGATTGCTCGATGCCGATAGCACCGGCGAAAATCAATCGACCGCCGAACTCCTGAACGAATATGCCGCGGCCTCCGCCGCGAAAAATAGCCGACACGCTTCGCGCGCGCTCACCGAGGCGACCCTGGCTCGTATCCGCGAACTTGCCGCCAGCCTGCATTCTGAATGGAGTGGTCTTCTCGACGGCGATAGTATGCGTCTGACGTTTCCGCCGGACCAATAATAGCGTTGGCCCGCTTGCCTTCTTCTGAACAATTGGGCGTCCAAGGCGTCTCATCCTCGGTAATCTTGCGCCGGAGGATAGCGCTGCCTATGATACCGAGAACTTACGGAATGAAACGCATCGCCCCGATGCTCGTCGCGCTGGCGAGCGCCACGTCCCTTTTCGCGCAGGATCCCACAGCCCCTGCTCAGGCGGCACCGCTGCCAATACCTGATTTGCCGCAGAGCACGTCCCTCCTCGACGCCATGATTCATGCGGGGCCTGTCATTATCCCGCTCTTCTTGCTTTCGATCTTTTCGATCATGCTGGTGATCATTTATTTTCTCACGATCCGACGCGGGGCAGTGGTTTCGCACGGCTACATGGCCACGGCGGATGCCCTTCTGCGGAAGCGCGATTATCTGGGTCTGCTCGCGGTTTCGAATCGGCACGGCGAAGCGATCGCGCGCGTGGTGCAGAAAGTTCTCGAGTTCACCACGAAGAATCCGGGCGCGGATTTTCAACAGGTACGCGAAATCGCGGAAACGGAAGGATCAAGGGTCGCGTCGGGGCTGAATAATAAGGTGACCTACCTGGCCGATGTCGGCACGATCGCGCCGTTGATCGGACTCCTCGGGACCGTCATCGGAATTGTGAAATCGTTTAGTGCGCTGGGCGCCGATGTGGGATCGGCGCGCTACATGCAGCTTTCGAAGGGCGTGAGCGAGGCGTTGATCAATACTGCGGGCGGTCTTGCGATCGGCATTCCGGCTTTGATCTTCTACGCTTTCTTTCGAGGACGGGCCCAGCGTTTGATCTCCGACCTCGAAGCCGCGGTGACGCATGTTTTGGCGTTGCTTTCGCTGCAGTACAACAAGCGGACTGAGCGGACGCCGGCGCTGCTCGAAGATGAATTTTAAGTTGAGCGAAGTCGGGGTTTCCACGGAGACGCCGCGTCTCGCTGAACAATTGGTTCTAGATTTGGCCAGATGAACCTGCGCAAGCACGCCATCCCTCAACACCCCGGCATTATGCTCGCGCCCTTGGTGGACGTGCTCATGCTGCTGCTGATTTTTTTCCTCCTCACCTGGAACGCGGCGCGGAATGAAAATGAGCTCGACGTAAAAATTCCGAAGGCGTCGGAGGCGAAGGAAAAATCCGCTCCCATCGGCGATGTCGTGGTGAATGTGAAATCGGATGGCTCCGTGGTGGTAAACCGGCGCACTCTAAGCGAACCCGAGCTGAAGGAGATGCTACACGGGTTGGTGGAATTGGATTCGAACCAGGCCGTCGTGATCCGCGGTGATGAAACCGGCGCCTACAAGCATGTGGTCGAGGTTCTCAATACCTGTAGCGAAGCTGGGGTGACCAACATCGCCTTTGCCACCGCGAAATGAAATCGCGGGCGAACGCGCTCGGCGTTCTCTTCCTCGGGGTCGCGGCCGTTTCCGTCGCGCTCGGGCAACGGTCGGATGAAGTTCGCCGCGCCCAGCCGGTCGACAGCACACCGGTTCCGCGAGCTCTTCCGGTAGCGAGCGCCACCCCGCGCCGCATCGCGTCGCCGCCTCCGCTGGCCACGCCTGCCGCCAGCACCCCGCGCCCGAGCCCGCCGGAGAGCGACCCTTCCGAGACTTCTCCCGAAGGGCCGATCGTAGAAACGGAATCGCCGGAGCAGCGGCAATTGAACTACGCGAATGGTCTCTTTTCCCGCAAACTCTACGATCTCGCCATTCCGGAATATGAGAAATTTCTCGGCCAATTCCCGAGCGCCTCGGGTCGGGCCGGAGCCTTTTTCTATCTCGGGGACTGCTATCGCACGCTCAATCGCACCTCCGCCGCTCGGACCGCTTTCCAAAGCGTGCTGAATGATTATGGCGAGAGCGAGTTCGCCGGTCCTGCCGCCTACGGAGTCGGTGAGATTCTCTTTAACCAGAAGGATTACGCTGGCGCGGTTTCGCTGTTTCACCGGTCGGCGGGAAAGACGAAAGAACCCGCGCTCGCACTTTCCGCGCGCTATTTCGAGGCGCGTTGTCTGGAAAATCTCGATAAGAAGGAAGACGCTGCGAACCTCTATCTGCAGGTGGCGGAAACGAAAAATCCGAACCCTTTCCGAGAGGATGCGCGGATGGCAGCCGGCTCCATTTTGGTGACGCGCGGACGGAAGACGGATGCGTTCCACCAATACGAAGCGCTGGCGAGCGAGACGGGTAAGCCCGCGCTGAAAGCTGAAGCGACGGTGCGCGCCGGCTTGCTCGCGCTCGAATTGCAGCAAGCAGAGAAGGGCAAAGATAGGACGATGCTGGAAAAGGCGACCACGCTTTTGCAAAAGGGCCGCTCGTTAGGCGAGGGCGGGAAATGGCGCGGGATCGCCGAGGTCGGACTGCTCCGGCTGTTTTACTCGACCGGACAATATCCCGAGGTGCTGGCGGAGTACAAGCGCAGCCAGGAGAACATTCCCGAAGACGTGCGCGCGGAGATGATGCTGGTCGCAGCCAACAGCGAGCGCCAGCTCGGCCATGAAAAGGAAGCGGAGTCGCTCTACAACCAGATCGTGGCCAAGTACCCTGGCCGAGAGGAAGCGAAGGACGCGCGTTATCAGCGTTTGATCAATGTCTACAATTCCAATCCGACCGCGCTGGTAAAGGAGGTCGACGAATTTCTCGGATCCAGTCCGACGGCGGAACGCGCCGATCAGGCCAAGCTCTTGAAAGCGGAGGCATTTTACAAACAAGGCAGCTTTGGCGAGGCGGCGCCGATTTACGAAGAGCTGCGCGCCTCACAGCTCTCGCCGAAATTGCGCGCGGAAGCGGCTTACAAGCTCGGCTGGTGTTACGTGCAAATGAAAGCGATGCCGCGCGTGGTCGAGGCCTTCACTTATTTTTTGAAAGCGTTTCCGGAAAATCCGCAAGCGCCGGTCGCGCTGACGCAGCGCGCGCTCGCGCACCAAGAGACGCATGATAACGACGACGCCATCGCGGATTTGAATACGCTCTTGAGCAATTACCCGACGGCGCGAGAACGGGAGGCGGCCCTGCAACAGAAGGCCTTGCTCCTCGGGCAAAAGGACGACGCAAAGGGAATGTCGGACGCGTTTCGACAGCTCTTAAAGGAATTCCCGAAGAGTCCAGTCGCCGCGCAGGCGCAATATTATATCGGGAAGGCGGCCTTCGAGGCGAAGGACTACAAAGCCGCGATTCCGCCTCTCGACGCCGCGCGGAAATTAAATAAGGACCAATTCTATACCCCTTCGACGGTGCGGATCATCTCGGCGTATTTCTATCAAAAGAACCGAAAGGCGCTCACGGCGGAGATCGAGAAATTTCTTGCGGCCGACCCGAAGGCGAAGATTCCGGGAGAGATTCTGCAAGCGCTCGGGATCGATTATTACAACGAAAAGAACTACGCCGCGGCGGAGAAATATCTCACTCTGCTCGGGGAAGGGGATCACGGCGGCGTCAGTGCCGATTTCTGGTTCTACCTCGCGGATGCGCAAACGAAGTCTGGTAAGTTTGCCGAAGCCGAGGGCTCCTACGAAAAATATCTGCAAAGCACGACTGATCCGGCGTCGCGGGTGAAGGCTTTGCTGGCCCTGGGTGCGACCAAGATTTCTGCGCACAAAGCAGACGACGCGCAAAAGATCGCCGAGGAAATCATGAGTCTGCAGCCGGAAGGAAAGGTGAACGCGGAGGCGCGTTTGCTCGCGGGCGATGTGCAAATCGAGCGCGGAAATTTTGAGGATGCGGGCAAAGCTTTCATGGGCGTGGCCTTGCTTTACGATGACTCCGCAATCACGCCGCGGGCGTTGCAGAAAGCCGCGGCCGCTTATGAGAAGGCGGGAAAAACCGCGGAAGCGCAGAAGGCGAGTGAGCAGTTGCGCGCGAAGTATCCGGATTTTGTCC
>JBDUAE010000212.1:0-4225 GCA_040004805.1 Chthoniobacterales bacterium
AAATCACCTGGGTGATCAATCCGGAATGGGCGCCGCTGCTGCGCGGGAACCGCGATATCAACCACGTCCACGTTTTCCCGCGCGGAGATTTTCGTGGCCTCGGCGCACCACGCAGCCTCCTCCCCTGGATTCAAAAAACTCGGCGCCTGCGGCCCGATGTCGCGGTTGATTTCCAGGGCCTGCTACGGAGCGCCTTGATCGGAAAACTGAGCGGCGCGCGCGACTTTTTCGGCTTGAGCGACGCGCGGGAAGGCTCGCGCTTCTTTTACCAAACCGTTGCCCAGGTGGAGCGCCGCAGTCACGCCGTGGAGCGTTATCTTAAATTAGCGGAAACCACCGGCGCGAAAATCACGTTACCCCTCCGTTTTCCTCTGCCCAGCGGCGACCCCTTGCCGCGTTTCGATCCGCATCCGCCTTTTATCCTGCTCCACCCTTTCGCCCGCGGCAGCGGCAAATCACTCAGCGACGCCGCGGTCGAGGAATTTTGCCTCGCCCTCGCCCCGATTCGCGTCGTCATCGCGGGAAGAGCTCGGCTCCGCTTCGAACCGCCCGAAAATTGCATCGATCTCAGCAATCAGACTACCCTGCTGCAACTCATCTGGCTCATCCGCGCCGCGCGCGTAGTCGTAAGCGTGGACAGCGGGCCGATGCACATCGCGGCCGCGCTCACCAGCAATCTCATCTCCATTCATACCTGGACCGATCCGCGCCGCGTCGGCCCCTACAACGCACAGGCGTGGGTCTGGCGTTGCGGCGAGCTCCAGCAGATGCGCGACCTATCCATCGAAGGGCGGCTCCCGCACGGCCGTCGCTTCCGCACGGAGGACATCGCCGCCGTCACCCAACTGGCGCAGGATCTTTGGAACGGCGGGAACGCTTAAGCGCAGGCCGCGCGTCCTGCGAGCAACAATTCCGCCAGCGCCAGATCCGCCGGGAAGGTGATTTTCGGATTCGGCTTGTCGTTAGGCACGAGGATAACTTTCCGCCCGAGCTGCTCCACCGCCGAAACTTCATCGGTGACGGTTAAACCTGCCGCCACAATCCGCGCATAGGCTTCTTCGAGAAGATCACGCGCAAAAATCTGCGGCGTCTGCATTGCAAAAACACCGTCGCGATCTACCGCCTCGGTGACGAAGTGATCCGCGTCGGCGCGTTTCAGCGTGTCGGTTATCGGTGCCGCCAAAGCCGCGGCCCCGTGCGTCTGAGCTGCTTCCAGAACCCGCAAAATTGCATTCGTGGTAACTAAAGGTCGCGCGGCGTCATGGACTGCGACGTAGCGGCAGGCGGGAGTCAGCGCGGCCAGACCAGCTGCGACTGAATCCTGCCGATGCACCCCGCCCGCAACCACGCGGTGCGTCGGCGCCAGTTCGCGAAGTTCATCCAGACGCTCGGCCCGTCCTACTATGATGATTTCCCCAACGCAGGACGCGGAGGCAAAAGCCGCGATCGTGTGCGCGATGACAGGCTTGTCGGCTAATAAAGCGAACGTCTTGTCGAAGCCCATTCGCCGACTGCTGCCGCCAGCGACGATGATCGCTGTCAGCATGGTGACACTTGCCGCGAGACGAGAAACTTCATCCCAAAGCCCGCTGCACTTCCTGGCTGAGCGTCTTTCCATCCGCGCGGCCCGCGATTTTTGTCTGCAAAATTTTCATGACCGCGCCCATCTGCGCGCGCGAAGTCGCGCCCACTTCCGCGATCGCGTCCCGCACCGCCGCGGCTAATTCTTCCGCGCTCATCGCCTGTGGCAAATATGTTGAAAGAATCGCCAACTCCTCTTTCTCCTTCGCCGCCAGCTCGGGACGTCCACCCTTGTCAAAACTCTCGATCGAATCCTGCCGTTGCTTCACCTGCTTGCGAAAGACTTGGACCGCTTCCGCGTCGTCCAGCTCGCCATCCGCTCCGGATTTTTCGATCGCGGCGTATTTCATCGCCGATTTCACCATGCGCAAAACTCCGAGCTTGGTGGCCTCTTTCGCGCGCATCGCGTCTTTCAGATCCGCATCGATCTGTTGCTGAATGGTCATGTCACGAAACTAACGCCGCCGGCAACGCATCGCCAACATCTTCCCGTCGCCGCGTCACGAATCTTGTCGGCTAATTTTTCCGCCTCAGCCCGCGCGCAAGCGTTCCGCGCAGGCGCGCACCGAAGCCGGATCGCTCACCGTCATCACTTCCGCGTCTTGCCGCGTCCGCCGCAACAATCCGGCCAGAACGCCGCCCGGCCCTAGCTCGATGAAAAAATCGCACCCGCGCGCGAGCAACCATTCGAGACAATCGGTCCACCGCACCGTGCTCGTGATTTGATCCTGCAACGTCCCGCGAATTTCCGGCAGCGTCTCCACCACCGCGCCCGTGACGTTGCTCACCACCGGGAACCGCGGCGTCTGCAACTTGGCCTCGAGCAAAGCGTCGCCCATCGCGAGATAAGCGCTGTTCATCAGCCGGGAATGGTAGGCGCCCGCCACTTTCAAGAGCGTCGCACGCCGGATCCCGTGTTCTCGCGCCAGTGACACCGCCATTTCCACCTTCGCGGCCTCTCCGGAAATCACGATCTGACCCGGCGCGTTCAAATTTGCCACATCCACATCCGTATCCGCAGCGAGCGCGCGGACCGCGTTTTCGTCGCCGCCGATCATCGCCGCCATCGCTCCCGCCGTGGTCGCGCAGGCTGCTTCCATGAATTGCCCGCGCTGCTCCACCAACTTCAAGCCGGTCGCGAAATCAAACGTCCCCGCCGCCGCATGCGCGGTCCATTCGCCTAACGAGAGGCCCGCTGCGGCTTCGATCGCAAAATCTCCCGCCGCCTCGCGCAAAGCCGCCAGGCACGCCAGCCCATGCACATAGAGCGCCGGCTGGCAGTTCGCCGTGTTCGTGAGCGCCTCTTCCGGTCCGCTCCACGCAATCTCGCTCAAGGCCCGGCCGAGGACCCGGTCAGCCTCTAGAAAAATCTGGTGCGCTACGGGGAATTCGGCCGCCAGTTCCCGACCCATTCCCACGGTTTGGGCCCCTTGGCCGGCAAAAAGCAGCGCAATCTTCTTCATTCCCGAAAGCTAGTCCGGATTTCTGCTCTGGCACGAGCGGAATCCATCTCCGAAATCCGTCGGCAATTTTTACGAAAATAAGATTGTCTTTTGCGGAAAAAAATCTCACGCTCGGGCCATGAGCCAAAAACGCCATGTGAGTAAACATGCCGCCTATGGTGCAACGGTCGCCGCTCTTTTGCTCTTCGGAGCGAGTTCGGTCCAGGCACAGTGGGCTGCAAAACCAGCGCCAACGCTTCCGCGTTCAGTCCTTGAACAAGGGACTACCGGATCCGTGGTGCTTAATCTGGTCTTCGCTCGGGACGGCAGCGTCACCGATGCGGAGGTGGTCAAGAGCAGTGGAAACAGTGGTCTAGATCGACTGGCGGCGGAGGGAGCCCGGAGGTGGCGCCTGGATCCGTCAGCCGTGACCTACGCAGACCAATCAAGCGGTCGGCGTCACTTGATAAAGTTCTTCCAGGATCAGCAAGTCGCGCACCGGGTGGAGCCGATCACCGCGTTCTGGAGAGAACTCTAATTCGTTAGACCAAACGAATCTGCACCGCGGTATTCCGCCGCGGTGCCTGGCGGGGGTGAAATCGGTCACGCCCGCCAAACGCCGGCGCCTTTCCTCGCGTGTCGGCTAATTTTTCCTGCGCGATTACGATCGCGCCTAAACTTGCGTCGTCATCGGCTTGCGCCAGAATGAGCGGACGCGCATTTTGCGCTCTTCCCATGGCTTTTACCACCCGCGAAATCGAATCTCCTGATGCCGCTACCCGCGTCGCGGTCGCGGAGTCGGAGCTGAATTCCAGTGATGACATCGGGGAGAAAATGGTGCTCAACATGGGGCCTTCCCACCCCGCCACCCACGGCGTGCTCCGCCTCGTCCTCGAGTTGGATGGCGAGACCATCACCAAGGCGACGCCCGATGTCGGCTATTTGCACCGCGGCGACGAGAAGATCGCGGAGAACATGCAATACAATCAGTTCGTCCCCTACACGGACCGGCTCGATTACCTCGCCCCGCTGGCGAACAATGTCGCCTACGCCTGCGCGGTCGAGAAATTGATGGACTGGGAATTGCCGCCGCGCGGTAAAGCTATCCGCGTTTTGTGCTGCGAGTTGGCGCGAATCCAGGCCCACCTCCTCGGGATCGGCGCGATGGCTCTTGATCTCGGTGCGATGACGGTTTTTCTCTA
>JBDUAE010000017.1:0-14236 GCA_040004805.1 Chthoniobacterales bacterium
ACATTCAGACGCGGTAAAATTCGACCGAGCACGGGCCAATCGAGAAGATTCTTGCGCGCCAGAAAATACATCTCCCGGCCCGAGGCCACTCCCGCCAGGGGCGGATCGAGATAGCTTTCATGATTCATCGCTACAATCACCGGCCCCTGCAAAATTCGGTGTTCGCGATTCTGGACGCGAAAGCGGAAAAAAATCCGCGCCAACGCCATCGACAGATAATGGCCGCTCCAGTACCACGGATTCATTGCGCGACGGTCTCGGGCGGGGACGCGTCTCTGGTGAGGCCCGCAAATCCTAGCCGTTCGATGATTTGCTCGACCACCTCGGCAATCGTGAGATGTGAGCTATCGATGACCACCGCATCCGAGGCGATCGTGAGCGGCGACGCGCGCCGCGACGAATCCGCCTGATCGCGCTGTGCGATTTGATCGGCCTGCCCTTGCGCGGCGCGACGTCGAAAACGGATCTCTGGCGAAGCGTCGACATAAAACTTGTGCGGGGTATTGGGAAAAACAGCCGACCCGATATCGCGGCCTTCCATCACGACATCATGCTCCAGCGCGTACGCGCGCATTTTGGCGACAAGCACTTCCCGCACGCGCGGCACGCTACTTACGGGAGAGACCTCGCGATTCACGCGCACGTCGCGCATATGCACGGTCACGTCCTCGCCCTCGATGAGAATGCGCGATTCGTTGTGCGTGAGGTCGCAATCGATGCGCGCGTTTTCGATCAAGTGCGCCACGGCGGCGGCGTCCCGCGGATCGATCCCGCGATCGAGCACATGCCAGGTCACCGCGCGATACATCGCGCCGGAGTTCACGTAGACGTAACCCAGGCGCTGCGCGAGCTGCTGCGCGACGCTGCTTTTCCCGGAAGCCGCCGGACCGTCGATCGCGATCACGCGGTGATAAACGGGGGCGCCGGGCTCCTCGGTGCACGCGCCCGCCATCTTATTCGTCGTCGACTTTCGACGGCGTGAGTGAACTGATTACCGGCGTGGTCATGCGAATGCGTTTCGGATTCACGATCTCGTCCAGCGCCTTCGCAAAATCGGGATAAGACTCGTGCACGCATTGCGCGTCCTGCACGATGGTTTCGCCGTCGGCGAAGAGGCCGGCAATGGCAAAAGCCATCGCGATCCGGTGATCGCCAAAACTGGCGACACGCGCACCGCGCAAGGAGCCGCGGCCATGGATTTCGAGCCCATCGTTTAACTCAATCACCTGTGCGCCCATGGCGCGGAGATTGTGCGCGATCGCAGCGATGCGATCGGTTTCCTTCACCCGCAATTCCTGCGCATGCCGAATCGTGGTGGTGCCGGAAGCAAGCGCGCCGGCGACCGCAAGCACCGGTAACTCATCGATCAACTGTGGAATTTCCTTCCCTTGAATCACGGTACCCTTGAGGGCAGCACCGGTAATTTCCACCGTGCCGCGCGGCTCGATCTGATCGACGTCTTCGATCGCTTCCCGCACCTGCGCGCCCATCCGGACGAGGACGCCGAGCAGCGTGGTGCGGGTGTCGTTTAATCCGCAATCGCGCACGAGCAAATGTCCGCCTGGTTGCGCGCCGGCCGCGACGAGCCAGAAGGCGGCGGAGGAGATGTCGCCGGGTATGGTGAAATCGCGCGACTCAGGAATTTGATCGCCGAAAATCGTAATCGCGCCGTCCTCTTCTTTGGCGGTCCGCACCAGGAAATAATTCAACATCAACTCGGTGTGATTGCGGGTAGGCGACGCTTCGCGCACGGTGGTCTTACCTTTCGCAAACAAGCCGGCGAGGAGAAGCGCGCTCTTAACCTGCGCGCTCGCAATCGGCGCGGTATAATCGATCCCGCGCAACTTCGAGCCCGTGATCCGGAGCGGAGGCGTTTCCTCGGGGCCTTCGGCGACGATCTGCGCGCCCATCTCGCGCAATGGATCGATCACGCGACCCATCGGTCGCCGGGCGAGAGTGGCATCGCCGACGAGGCAGCTATCGAAAGGCTGGCCAGCCAGCAAACCCGCGAGCAAGCGCATGGTGGTGGCGGAATTCCCGCAATCGATTTCGCCCGGAGGCGGCGTAAGGAGCCGCTTCTTTCCGTGGACAATCAACATCTCCGGCTCGGGCTGCTCGATTTTAATTCCGCACGCGCGCAAGGCCTGCACCGTGTGCAGGCAATCTTCGCTCGGCAGAAAACCGCGCAGCACGCAGACGCCGTTCGAAAGCGCAGCGAGAATGACGGCTCGATGCGAGATACTTTTGTCGCCGGGCACCGTGATTTCAGCCTCGATGCGGGCGGCGCGTTTGACGCGAAATTCCATATGCTAGTCAGTTCCGAGGACTGGGCAGACAGGTGTCAAAAACCCGCACCAGTTGCCCGCGGAAAACATCATCAGTGAATCGTCCGTGTTGTCCAGCATGGCCGCGCCGTCCGCGCAGTTTTCTAGCGCGCACTGGGGAAATTAAAGCCCTGCTGCGTGCTACGGAACCAGGAATGTCTTCCCAGTATAAGGGTCCTTTACCTCGGTCCCCGGCGCATAACCACGCACATCCGTCATCTTATCCGGCGAGTAGGGACTGCGGACAAAACCCGCTTTCCCGGGCACCGGAACACCATAAGGGAAGTCTCCCTTTGCCGGCTGCGGCGCGGAGGCTGGCGCCGGCGCGGTTTGCGGTTCGCGGGCCACCTCTGGTGCCGGAGTCACCGGTCCCGGAGGGGTCGTGGAGGGATCCTGCGGGAAGGGCTGCGGCTGCGGAGGATATTGGCTCGGCTGCGTGGTGGGATATTTGGCAACCGGCCGCTTCTTTACCGGGGGCGGCTGATCGATCTCACACGAGGTGAGGGCGAAGGCAGTGAGGAGCGCGAGTACGAGCGAAAATTTCATAAGAGGATTCGAAAAGTGAGATTCCGTTGTAATTCAATCCGCCAGCCCTGACAACGCTTAATTAGTACTGCGCCGGCACCGATGTTATGGCGGGAGCAGAATTTTTCGCGCATAACTACTCGAACCAACGATTCCAGCCGAAGTCGCGAAAAAAAACGTTTCCGCTAAATTCGCCTTGAGTCAGGATATGAACATCACAAGCGAGGGCGTAGACACAATTTTGGTAGTGGACGACGACGCGACCAGTCGCCGTCTGCTGCTGCGCAGCCTGACCCGGGCCGGATTTGAGTGCCGGGAATCGGCGGATGGGGCCGAGGCGCTTCGGCTCTTGCACGAGAATCCGCCGTCGCTCCTGCTGCTCGATCTCGATATGCCGGGAATGAACGGAGCGGAGTTGCTCGAACTTTTGCGCGCCGATAAGGATCCCGCGATCGCGCAGATGCCGGCGATCATGTTAACCGGACATGGAGGTGAGGCCAGCGAAGTGCGTTGCCTAGCCGCGGGCGCAAATGATTTCGTGACCAAGCCAATCAATGAAGCAGTGCTGCGTGCCCGGATCGCGACTCAGCTCCGGCTCCGCTCTTTGCGCGAACAACTCCAGACTCAAAACGACGAGTTAGAAGCATGGCGCACCAATCTCGAACGCGACCTCGCGGCCGCGCGGCTGACCCAGCAATCCCTCATTCCACAAAAAGCGCCGCCCCTCGCGGGCTGGAAAGTAGCCGCGGTTTACCATCCGGTGATTCAAGTGGGCGGCGATATTTATGGGTGGCTGCGGATGAACGATGGCCGCACTCTCTTCTGGATTGCGGATGCCACCGGGCATGGCGCGTCCGCGGCGCTTCTCACTACTTTGGCGAAACTGCTTTTCCATCACGGCAGCGTGGAAAACGAACGTCCCGCTGCCATCATGCGTGCGGTCAATAACGACTTCCGCAGCACCTTCGGCGCGCGCTCTTTCATGACCGCAATGTGCGTGGCGCTCGATCCGCAAACCGGACGTGCCGCAGTCGTGGGGGCAGGACATCCTCCATTACTGGTGACGCGGGCCGGGGGAAAAACCGAGGCCATTCCTTCGTCGGCGCCACCGCTGGGATTGGTCGAGCGCTCCGAATTCGTCGAGACAGAAGTCGAGTTGCAACCAGGCGACGGTTTCTTTCTTTATACTGACGGCCTTTTCGGCGCGGAACGCGGTCGCGCGCCGCGCCTGACACCGGAAACGCTCGCGGAAATTTTGCAGCCATCCGCCACGGATCCGCAGACATTAATCACGCGCGTGATCGAGCAGGCGACGACCGGACAGGGCGAGGTGCCGTTACCTGATGATCTGGCCGCGATCGCAGTCCTGCGTTCCGCTTAGGAGCGAAGAAAGTTTTTCGCCCGTAAAATTAATATTGCCCTGCTCCGGTCGAAGGATTAATCAGCCTCTATGCCGAAAGCCACAAAGACTCCCTCCAAACGTAAACCAAACGCCGCCTTCATGAAGCCGGTGCAGCCAGATGACAAGCTCGCCCTAGTGGTGGGTTCAAAGCCTCTCCCGCGCTCTGAGTTGACCAAGAAACTCTGGGACTACATCAAGAAGAACGGGTTGCAGGACAAGAAAAAGCGAACGCAAATCAATGCGGACGATGCGCTCAAGCCCGTCTTTAACGGGAAGAGCCAGGTCAGCATGTTCGAGATGACCAAGCTCGTCTCGGGACACATCAAGGCCACCGCCTAACCAACCTTCAGGTATTCCAATGCTTAGCCCGGCGCAGCGTCGCCGGGCTAAGCCTGTACAGCGGTCGCGGTGGTTGCGGCGCCGAGCATGTGCAGGGAGATTGCGGCTTGAGAATATTGCTCGCACTCTCTGTCGCCATCGTCGCTCTACAGGTGAGCGGATGCTCGCGGCCCGCGACGGCGGAAAGCCGGAGCGCCGAGCGGCCCGGCTGGTTAACCGACTACGCTCAGGCGCAGGCCGAAGCGAAGACGCAGCAAAAGCTCCTTCTGCTTGATTTTACCGGGTCGGATTGGTGCGGGTGGTGCATGAGGTTGCAGCGCGAAGTCTTCGAAACGCCTGACTTTCAGGAATACGCGCAAAAAAACCTGATTCTGCTGGAGCTGGATTTTCCACGCGGCAAAGCCTTGCCTCCGGCGCAAGCGGCGCAAAATCAAAAGCTCGCGCAGCAGTTAGGCATCGATGGTTTTCCCACGATCGTGATCATGAATGGCGAGGGCCGAATTCTCGGCACGCTCGGTTATACGCCGGGCGGGCCATCAGCTTTTATCAGCGAGCTGAAAAAGCTGCACGAAAGCTGAGCGCCGTCCGGACGAAAACGCGCCGACTATTCTCGCAGCGTGACGCCTATTTTCTGCAGTGCCGTCACGAGTCGCGGATCGTCGGGGTGCCCGTCGTAAAGGATTTTCCCGTCAGGACTGGCCAGGACGACTCGGGGAATCGAATCAATTTTTAGGAGCCGGCTGAGCGGGCGCGCCGCGGGTTCCACCAGCCAGGCAAAGTCAATTTTCTTCTGCTTTTTGACGTTCTCGGATTTCTTTTGCGCATCGGCCATCCCGCCGGTTTGCGAGGCCTCGGTGTTGATGCCGATCACTGCTACTTTTTGCGACGCCAAATGTTGCGCCCGCAATACCAGTTCCGGCATCGAGTTCATGCACGGACCGCACCAGGTTGCCCAAAAATCCAGGAGGATTGCCTTCTGTCCTTTGGCCAATTCCGCGAGCGAAGTCTTCGCGCCGGCCGAGGTTTCAAAAGGGATTTCCATCGGTAGAACCAGGGACGCCAGGCGACCGGAGGCGCGCCGCGCTTTTAATTCTTCGGCCAATGCGGGTGCGAGTTCCGGATTCAACCAAAAAGCCTGTTTAAAAGATTGTTCGAAGAGGTTTTCGTCGCCGGCTTCGGCCGCAAGTAATCCCTTGCCGAAGTCCAATACTGCTTCGAGCTCCGGCTTTTCCTCGAAGGCCGTCGACTCCTCCGCCCGCCACTGTGGCAAGACACTCTCCATTTCTTTTATCCGCAGCGGCAGCTCGGTGAGATTTCGCGCCCGCACCGCCGTGAGGAGACGCAGCTCCGCCAGTGGCTGTGCGGAAACTCCGGCATTTTTCGCGGCGTTCTCTGCTTCCGCCACGCCTTCGCCAGATTGCAACGCCTGTGAAAACGCCACCAGAGCGGCCTTCGCCTTCGCGCTGTCGGCTGTTTTTGCCGCGGCAGGCGAGGCCGCGGTTGGAGATGGTTTCTCTGCCCAACTCGTCGCTGCCAACACCAAGGTCGCCGCCCCGGTTGCGGCAATGATCTGGAAACGGGCGCGGACTATTCTCATCGAAGACACTTGAGCATTGCCACCGCCAAGGAGCGAATGCGGATTCATGCGCCTGCAATATTCTCTCGCGCTGTCGGCTACTGGGAACTGTCGAGCGCGAGCGTCCGCTTCAGCGCGTCCGCCAGTTCGTTGCGCGTAAAAGGCTTGGGCAGCGCACTCCGAAATCCGTAGGCGAGAAATTCCGAGAGCGCAGCCTCATCGGAATAGCCGCTGCAGATGATCGCCTTTACCTCGGGGTCCATCCCGCGCAGACGCTCGATCGTCTCCACGCCGCCGAGTCCCCCGCGGACGGTCGCATCCAAGATCACTGCCTGAAAATTTTCCCCGCGCCGTAAGGCGCGCTCATAGGTGCGGATCGCTTCCGTCCCATCTGGCACCGCGGTGACGTCGTAACCGAGGGTGCCAAGTAATTGCGCCGTCAAATCCCGGATCGCCGCCTCGTCGTCCATGATCAGGATGCGTTGATGGTTAAAGCGATACGATTCTTCGGGAGCGCGAACCGGCGCCGCGATCTCGGTTGAACTCGAGGCCGGAAGGTAGAAGCCAAAAGTCGACCCCTCCGTGGATGTGTTCTCGAGCTGAAGCACTCCACCATGTCTTTTCACGATTGAATAGCTGATCGCGAGGCCGAGTCCGCTCGCCCCCGGCTTGGTCGTAAAGTAAGGATCGAAAATCTTGCTCAAGACTTCATCCGCAATCCCCGCCCCGCGATCCGTGATCGTGACCCGCAAATAACGGCCGGGCGGTAACGCCACCGAGGAGTTCTCCTGCACTTCGAAATTGCGAGCGCAAATCCAGACCGAACCGCCGTGTGGCATCGCTTCACGCGCATTCAACATTAAGGCGTTAACCACCTGCTCGATTTGTCCCACATCGACTTCGGCCTTGCGGAGATCGCGCGCGAAATCGAATTCCGCGCGCAAGTTCGAGCCATAAAGGGAGAACTCCGCCGATTGCTCGAGAATTTCCACGAGGGACGCTACCTTCTTTAAGGGCGCTCCACCTTTTGAGAAGGTAAGGAGTTGGCTGGAAAGATGAGCCGCGTGCTGCGCCGCCTGCCCGGCTTTCGAAAGCGAAGCAATTAGATTTCTGCGGTCGCTCGGTGCCTCGACTTGAGCGAGGCCGATGTTGCCTGAAATCACGGTCAGGATGTTATTAAGATCGTGCGCGATTCCGCCAGCGAGCGTGCCGAGCGATTCGAGTTTACTGGTGGTAAGACGCTCTTCTTCGGCCTGCTTCCGCTCCTCGATATCGCGGATGAAAACCGAGATGCCTTGGCCGCTCGGATAGGCATGGACTTCGATCCACTTCGTCCCCTCGGGGTTTATAGCCTCGAATTCAATCGCCGATCTTTCCGTCATCACCTTTCGATAATTTTCCTCAAAAATCGTTCCGCGTAACAAAGGAAATTTCTCCCACAATTCCGTCGCGTAGAGATCTTCCCGTTTCCGCCCCAGTAGCATCCCAGCCACCGGATTTACGTAGGTAAACTTCCAATCGGCATCGATCGCAAAATATCCGTCCGCCGTCGTCTCGAGAATATTCGTCATGGTCGAGGCCGATTCCTCGAGCGCGGCCCGAGCATGATTCCGCTCCGCCAATTCTCGAATCTGCCGCTCGGCGACAGAAAGCCGGACGTTGAGCAACCCTAAATCGAGCGGTTTCGTCAGGTAATCGTTTGCCCCTGCCTCCAGCGCCTGCTGCAAATCCGCCGTGTCGGCCCGCGCCGTCACCAGCACGATAAACAGCTCATCGCCCTTTTCCTGCGACCGGAGACTTCGGCAAAGTTCCACCCCACTCATCCCCGGCAACATCCAATCCAGGATCAAAAACGGAAACTCCTCCTGCTCCAACGCCACCAGAGCCTCTTCCGCGCTGCCCACGGCCACGACTTCATGGCCCCGGTGCTTGATCAGACGCGTCAGGTTTTGCCGGCTTGCGGCGTGATCTTCAACCAACAGGATTTTCATGCAAAGGGGAGACCTGAGCCTTGGGGAAGGCTCTTCGCAAAGGCTTTTGCAGCAGGATAGCTGCCAATTGAAAGCCGATTCGACCTCCCCCTCGTTCTCTCTCAGCGCGCGCGCAAGCCGTTAGCCCTTTCACCCACCGTTTCTTGCGTTGCGCACCCTCTCTGCTAAATACAGCCACACTCGGTTTTTTCCTCGCTCCGACATGGATTTTAAACGGCTCTTCTTGTTCGCGGCCCTCTACTCCGGCCTCACGCATTTCGCGTTGGCACAACCCGACCCCTCGCCCGCGCCCTCCGCCCTTCCGGTCGCAACCCCCACCCCCCCGGGCGACTCTATAGCTCACGGCACCCCTGCGCCGGTCGTGCCTAAGCCAGGAGGCCCGCAGATTACCTTCAATTCCGTTTACGTCGACGGCCCCTACATCGCCATGACCTTCGATGATGGCCCGCACGCCACCTTAACCCCGAAGCTGCTCGATCTCCTCGCCGCTCGAAAAATGAAGGTCACCTTCTTCGTCGTGGGCCAAAACGCAGCGGAATATCCCGCAATCCTCGCCCGAGCCGCGCGTGAGGGACACGAAATTGCCAACCATTCCTGGTCCCATCCGAACCTCGCGAAAATGTCCGACGAAGCCGTTCGCCGCGAACTCCAAAAAACAGACGACGCGATCAAGGCCGCCACCGGCGTTCGGCCCACGTTAATGCGCCCGCCTTACGGCTCGATCACCGCCCGGCAGAAAGCGTGGATCCACGACACTTTCGGTTACCGCATTATTCTTTGGGACGTCGATCCGCTCGATTGGAAACGTCCGGGCCCATCCGTGGTGACCCATCGCATCCTGAGCGAAACCCGCCCCGGCTCCATCATTCTCTCGCATGATATTCATCCCGGCACGATCGAGGCCATGCCCGCCACCTTCGAGCAGTTGCAGGCCAAAGGATTTAAGTTCGTCACCGTCTCTGAATTACTCGCCATGGCTCGTCCGAAACCCGTAGCCACGCCCGCTCCGGTTAAACACCCGCCCGCCGAAAAAAGCGCTACGCCCGCGCCCGAGAAGCCGTGAGGCCCGCGGCATGATTGCCGACGACTACCTGCAACGCCGCAGCGAAATCGAGACCGCGCTTTCGAATCTGCTCAAATTGAGCGTCGAGATGCGGCGCGATCCCGCGCACCTTGAAACCCTCGAGGGCTTGCTCAAGGATTTGCGCGAACCCCTCCTCTTCGTCGTCGTCGGCGAAGTGAAGGCTGGGAAATCTTCCCTTCTCAATGCGCTATTCGGTCAGGAATTTGCCAAGGTCGATGTCCTTCCCGCCACCGACCGCGTTTACATCTTTCGTTACGGCGAGCGTGAAAGCGCAGTGGAAGTCTCGCCCGATCTGACTGAGCGCTACCAGCCCATCCCCTTCCTGAAAGACTTCAACGTCGTCGACACGCCCGGCACCAACACCATGGTCGAGCGGCACCAGACCATCACCGAGAGTTTCATCCCCCGCGCCGATCTGGTGCTGTTTGTTTTTTCGGTCACGAATCCATGGACGCAATCCGCCTGGGCTCTCCTCGATCTCGTGCAGAAAAAATGGCTTAAACACATCATCTTCGTCATCCAACAGGTCGACCTCCGCGACGCGGCCGAGATTGAAATTATCCGACACCACCTTCAGGATACCGCCCAGCAAAAGCTCGGCTTCGCTCCGCCGATTTTTGCCGTCTCCGCCCGCAAAGCCCTCCTCGCCAAAACCAGCGGTCTCGATAAGGAACGCCTTTGGAGTGAGAGCCAATTCGGGCCGCTCGAAGAGCAGATCACCCGCACCGTCACCGAAGGCGGCGCGCGGATGTTAAAGCTCACCTCCACCGCCACCACCGGTAATCTCATGATCACAGATTTTGCCGACGAGGTCCGCGGCAGCTTCGAGCTGATCCGGCGCGATGAACAACATCTGGAGCGCGTCGCTAACTTCGTCGAAGTCCGCCGCGAGCAAACTCTCCGCCAGGTCGCCGGCTTCCTCCGCGGGGTCGAACGCGCCTGCCGCGATTGCGCCGAGCACGGTCGGAAGTTGATCGAAGACAAGCTCTCTTTCTGGAAAACCTGGCGCCTCCTCTGGAGCCGCGCGAAATGGCAGCAAGACTTCCAGCAGGAAGTCGAAACCAAGCTCCGCGACACTGTCCAACCACAGGTCGAAAACGCCGTCCAACTCCTCGAAACCGATCTCCGCGGCCTCTGGCCTCAGCTTCAGGATACGATCGAAGCCCAGTTCGCCTCCGAGGGGAAAAACCGCTTCTCGAAAACGATTCCCGATTTCGCCCGCCAACGTCGCGAGCTCCTGCAATCGATCGAGCTCACTCTTGTCGAACGCGTCGCTGGCAAAGGCGTGGAAGAACAACTGGCCCGCACCTTCGCCCAAAGCGCAGCCTGGCTCCGACCCGCCGCTGGCGTAGCGGCCATGGGCGGTCTCGCCACCGTCGTCGCCGCCATGATCAGCGCCTCCGTTGCCGACGTTACCGGCATCGTCGCCGGCTCCGCCCTCGTCCTCGGCACTTTCGTCGCGGTCGGCCAGCGCCGGAAAGTCCTCGCCGCCTACGAAAAAGAAATGGAAGCCAAACGCATCGAGCTCGTCGGCGCGATCGAGCAACAGATGGAGCAAGCCATCAACCTTTTCTACAAAGAAATCACCAGCGCCTTCGGACCCTTGGCCGACTTCTGCGCCGCCGAGCGCAAACGCTACGAACCGCTCGTCGAGCGCACCGATGCCCTCAAAGAGACTTTCGCCAGCATCAAGAACCGACTCCTCTCCGGCCGGTAAAATCTCCGCCAGCCGGTCGTTATCGACCAACCAGCCGACGCGCCCGCTGTAACACCGCTACTTCTTCTTGCCGGCGGTTTCTTGGACGACGCGCTGTTGATTGGCTTGGGCCTGGCGTTGCGCAATGACGAAGTGGTTGTTGTTGCCGAAGTTCCGCCACGGACCCGCCGGAACATCGCGCACCTCAACGAATTGCCAGTCCGTCACGTCGGTAGATTGGAGGCCGAGATAATCACGGACGGCCGGTGAGACATCGAGCCCGGCACCGCGGTTCAGGTTCGGCTTGGGACGTTCGTTCTGGAAGACGTATTGGAAGTGGTCGGTGCGGAAAGGACCGCAATCTTCCCACTGCGCGTAGCAAACGCGGTTGCCTTTACGGATGGCGAGCCAGCGGTCGCGGCAAACGGATTCGCCGGGCTGCCGCAGCTCACGTTTAAACCAGGGAATCACAAGAGCGGCCTCCGGCTTAAACTGGCCGTGCGTCACATCGTTGTAGGGTAAGGCGATGTAAAAAGGGTTTTGCTTCGGAACAAACGACACCGGGACGTAATTTTTGCGCGCACCCGGATCGGGCGTGTCGTAGCCGCCGTAGCTATCGCTCCAATTCGCGTCCCAAGAACTCTTGTTGTTCGGCACCGGGTTGTTCTCCGACGGGCGTTCGCCGATCCAAAAAACGGTGGTCACGATGTTCGATTTCCACGGATAACGCTGCGTGCTGACGCGAGAAGAGGTCGGCACGAAAACCTGCGGCTCGATCTTGAGCATCGCCTGGTCGCGCAGCTTCATCGCATACTTCGCAAAATCCGCTGCGCTCTCATACGGCGACTGCGCGAAGACGCGCGCGCTGCCGACGAGCGAAAACAGGAAAATGGCGATAGTTCTTCTCATGAAGCGGTCTGCGGGCCTTTCTTTATCTGAAATCCGTACCCCGGGCAAGCCGATTCCCCCCTTTTGGAAACAGCCGACACGCCCGGTGACCGCTAGAATAGCAGCATCCATTCCACCCGCCGCTCCGCCGGGAAATCAGATGCGGGTGAGGACGGTGTCGTGGCGAAAATGGCGGTCGTCCAGCTCTGGATAATCCAGGGTAAAGTGGAGGCCACGGCTTTCTTTCCGACTCAGGGCGGAATCGACAATGAGCGCGGCGACCGTGGCGAGATTCCGGAGTTCCAAGAGGTCGACCGTGATCTTGAAATTCCAGTAAAACTCGCGGATTTCGCGTTGCAAATTCCGCAGCCGCGCGCTGGCCCGCTGCAGACGCTTATCGGTGCGGACGATTCCCACGTAATCCCACATCAAACGGCGGATTTCGTCCCAATTATGGTAGATCACGACGAGCTCATCCACGTTTTGGACGTCGCCGGTTTTCCACCGCGGCAGCGCGATGGAACGGACCGCATGAGCCGGCGGCTGTGCCAGAAGCATGGCGGCGCAGGCGCGGTGCGCGACCACGATGCCTTCTAGAAGCGAATTGCTTGCCAGCCGATTCGCGCCATGCAGGCCAGTGGATGCGACCTCGCCGATGGCCCACAAACCCGGCAGCGTGGTCGCACCATCCACATCCGTCTTCACCCCGCCGCATTGATAATGCGCCGCCGGCACCACCGGGATCGGCTCCTTCGTCATATCGATCCCGAAGCGCAGGCAAGTCTCATAAATGTGCGGAAAACGTTCGCGCAGGAACTCGGCGGGCTTGTCCGTGATATCGAGATAAACGCACTTCGCGCCCGAGCGTTTCATTTCCGCATCGATCGCCCGCGCTACAATATCCCGCGGAGCGAGCGAGCCTTGCGGATGGTAGGCGCGCATAAAGTCCTCTCCTTGCGCGTTCCGCAAGATGCCCCCTTCCCCGCGCACCGCCTCGGAGATGAGGAACGATTTTGCCTGCGGATGGAAGAGACAGGTCGGGTGGAATTGGACGAATTCCATATTCGCGATCGCAGCCCCGCCGCGCCACGCCATGGCCACGCCATCGCCGGTCGCGATATCAGGGTTGGTCGTATAAAGATAGACCTTCCCACAACCGCCCGTGGCCAGGACCAGACGATCGGTCCGCACGGTTTCGACCACGGTCGTCTCTTCATCGAGGACGTAAACGCCGAGACACCGGTCTTCCGCGGCGTAGCCAAGTTTCCCCGCGGTGATCAAGTCCACCGCCATGTGGTTTTCGAGGAGATCCACATTCGACGCCCGGCCCAGTTGTTGCAGCAAAGTGCGCTCAATCTCCTTCCCGGTCACGTCCGCCACATGCAAGACGCGCCGCTTGGAGTGCCCGCCTTCGCGACCCAAATCAGGTTCGCGATGCCCCGAGACCTCGCGCTCGTCGAAATGCAGCCCGATCTCCTGCAGCTCGCGGATTCGCGCCGGGCCTTCGGTCACGATCGTCCGGACCGCCTCCTCGTCACACAAACCGGCGCCAGCTTCCAGCGTGTCGCGCACGTGCAGTTCGAAAGAATCTTCGCTGCTGGTCACGCATGCCACTCCGCCCTGCGCCCAAGCGGTGTTCGAGTCCGCGCCCCGGCGTTTCGTAATCACGGCCACCGACCCGTGCTGCGCCGCCTTCAAAGCAAAGCTCAACCCCGCGATCCCGCTCCCGATCACTACGAAATCGTATTCCTTCATTCGAGCCGCAAATTATCGATCAAGCGAGTCTTGCCAAAATAAACCGCCGCCGCCAGGAGCGTGTTCGCATTTACCTTCTCCTGCGTCTGCAACGTTTCGGCGTCCACCGCCGCCACGTAATCGATCCGCGCCGCAGCCTCTTCGCTAAGCTGTCGGCTAATTTTAGCCGTCAACTCCGCCGCCAAAGCTTCGCCGGCACGAAATGCTTCCCACGCCGCCAGCAGAGCTGCGCGCAACACCGGCGCGGCCCGCCGCTCGTCCGCGCTTAGATATTGGTTCCGCGAACTGAACGCCAACCCATCCGCCTCGCGCACAGTGGGCGCCCCGATGATTTCGATCGGGAAATTTAAATCGCGCACCATTCGACGAACGATCGCGAGCTGCTGGAAATCCTTTTCCCCGAAGACTGCCGCCGCCGGTTCGAGCAGATGAAAAAGCTTCGTCACCACTGTGCAAACTCCCTCAAAATGTCCCGGCCGCGACTTCCCGCACAGGGTCTGCGAGAGCGCCGTCTCCTCCACCCGCACGGAACGATCCGGGAAATACATCTCGCTCGCCCGCGGCCGGAAAAGCAAATCCACGCCAGCCGCGCGGCAAAGCTCCTCGTCCACACTTTCCGGGCGCGGATATTTTTCGAAATCGCTTCCGGGCTCGAA
>JBDUAE010000213.1:0-4196 GCA_040004805.1 Chthoniobacterales bacterium
TTGCGCGACCAGGTTGATGCTCTCGGTCGTCCCCCGGGTGAAGACGATTTCGTCCGCGCTCGCAGCTCCGAGATAAGCGGCTACGCGCTTACGCGCCGCTTCGTAGGCCTCGGTCGCGCGTGAGCTCAGCTCGTGCAGGCCACGATGGACATTGGCGTTGTCGTGCTCGTAATACCGCCGCAGCGCCTCGAGCACTGCGCGCGGCTTTTGCGTGGTGGCCGCATTATCGAAATAGATCAGCGGATGCCCGTTTACCTCCTGCTCCAGGATCGGGAAATCGTCGCGGAGCGTCAGCCAATCAATCGAATCACGACAAACCGCATACACCAATCAATCTGCGATGCGCTGGCCGGCGCGTCACTTGATTTTAACGGCGCGGGGCATTTGGCGCGCTCTCGGTGAGTGGCAATATCCGTTGGCCGGACGAGTGTTTGCGATGAACTCAAGGCGGACTTTTGCCAGGGTCGTTAGTCGAAAAAATAGTTCCAGCAGCGCAAAGGGGCGCGGCCACGCGCGTGATGAGAAGCCGGCAGGAGGCAAAGGCTTTCCCGCGACGATGCCGTTAGGCGAGTTCCTTTTCGAATATCTGCATCTTCGTGGCGTCGGCCACAGCTTCGGAGTGCCGGGCGATTTTGCGCTGCCCATTTTTGCCTGGTTGGGGAAATCGAAGATTCGCAGCGTGACCATGACGCATGAACCATCCGCCGGCTTCGCGGCCGATGCCTATTCCCGGGTTAACGGCATCGGGTTGGTCTGCGTGACCCATTGCGTCGGCGGACTCAATGTCCTGAACGCGATCGCGGGCGCGTATGCGGAGAAATTCCCGGCCGTCGTGGTGAGCGGTGCGCCGGGCCGAAAAGATCGGGCTTCTTCACTACAAGGTGAAGACGTTTGAAACGCAGCGGCGTGTTTACGATGAGGTCACCGTCGGCAGCACGGTGTTGCTCGAGGAAGAGCGAGGCGAGGCGCATGAGCGCGAGGCAGTTGATCGTCAGCTCCAAGCTCCCCGCCGGCGCAGCGGCGTCTGCGTGATGCAGCTTCAGATGTTAACTTTACTCTTGTCTTCAAATTCGATGCAATTTCCGACGCACCCCCCCCGAGGGGGGCCGACCGGTTTCCGACCGAGCGTATCTTCCAGACGGCTTCCCGCATCAGCATGATTGATCGCGTTTTTAGCCTACTCCTTCTGGTTTCCGCGCTGGTCGCCTCCCCGGTCCGCGCCGAGACCGCAACCGTGCAAACTGCGTGGCGGCTGCTGGACTATGTTGCGGTCGACTATCGCGGCGCAGTCCAGCAAGGCGAAGTGTCCAGCCCGAGCGAGTTCGCGGAAATGACCGAATTTGCGGCCACCGCGCACGCGATGATCGCATCGCTGCCCATGTCCGGAGCCAGGGCCGACCTGCAAGGACGAGCTGCCGGGCTGGAAAAGCTTATCGCCGATAAGGCTCCGGAGGAGACCGTCGCGACGACGGCGCGTGCGCTGGCGGCTGATCTCATCAAGGCTTATCCGGTTACGCTAGCGCCGGCGAAGCCGCCCGATTTCGCGCGCGGGCGAGCGTTGTTCACACAGAACTGCATGAGTTGCCACGGTGCGAACGGGGATGGCAAAGGCCCGGCCGCTCCCGAATTGGCCCCGCCTCCTACCGCGTTTACCGACAAAAGCCGCGCCCGCCAGCGCAGCGTGTTCGCACTCAATCAGGTAATCGAGCAGGGCCTTCCCGGCACCAGCATGGTTAGCTTCTCTGGACTGCCGCCGCAAGATCGGTGGGACCTGGCGCTTTATGTCAGCGCTTTTGCATATCCGGAGAGCGCTGCGTCTAAAGGCCAGCAGATCTGGCAGGAGGACGCCGTGCTGCGCTCCAGTATCAACCTGGAGAAACTGGTCGGCATCACGCCAGCTTCGCTCGCCCACGAAATTGGCGAAGTCAAAGCCGATGCTGTCATCGCCTATCTGCGGCGCCACCCCGAGGTGGTGCAGGCACCCACCGCAGGTCCGCTCACACTTGCCCGCACCCGGGTGAACGAAGCGTTGACCGCCTATGCCAGCGGCACCCGCAAAGCCGCGGGAGATCTCGCGCTCTCGGCCTATCTCGATGGTCTTGAACCGGTCGAACCGATTCTCGCGGTGCGCGACAACGCGCTCAAGATTCAACTCGAAAACGCGATGGCGGCACTACGCGCCAGCATCGCCAAAAGTGCGCCGCTGGATGAGCTGCGCCGCCAAAAAGATTCTCTCGATGCGCTTTTCCTCCAAGCCGAAACCGTCCTCGGACGTAGCGAAGCGTCGGCTGGAGCCAGCTTCTTCGGAGCGTTCACGATCCTTCTACGCGAAGGAGTGGAAGCGATTCTGATTGTCGTCGCGATGCTCGCCTTTCTCCGCAAAACGGAGCGCAAGGACGCGCTGCCGTATGTCCATGGCGGCTGGATCACGGCGCTCGTGGCGGGCGCGCTGACCTGGGGCGCTGGCACCTATCTTGTCGGCATCAGCGGTGCCAGTCGGGAACTAACCGAAGGCTTTGGCTCTATCCTGGCGGCGATCATCCTTCTCTGGGTAGGCATTTGGATGCACCGCAAGAGCAACGCGCAAGCCTGGCAGTGCTATATCTGCGCCCAGATGACGCACGCGCTCAAGCGTCGTTCGGCCTGGTTGCTCTTTGGTCTGGCATTCATCGTCGTCTATCGCGAAGTCTTTGAGACAATTCTGTTTTATACCGCGATCTGGAATCACGGAAATAGCGGGGCAGTGCTGGCGGGGGGAGCGACGGCGGTACTCGCCCTCTTCGCGATTGCCGCGGTCATGCTGCGCTATGGGCGAGTGCTGCCCATCGGCAAGTTCTTCGCTTATAGCTCCGGTTTAATGGCGCTGCTCGCTGTCGTGCTCATCGGCAAGGGAGTCGCGGCGTTACAGGAAGCGGGCTATCTGCCAGTCCATCCGCTGGCGAGTTCGCCCCGAATCGAAATCCTTGGACTGTTTCCCACGCGCGAGGGAATTATCGCGCCGCTGATTATGATCCTCTTCCTCGCGATCGGTTTTGGCTACAACTATCGGCTGGCTCGGCGGGTCACGCCAGGACACTAATCACACCATGCGCGACTTTTCCGGACGTGAAGAAATTAGCGAGACGCTAAGGAGCCGTGGTTAGTTCGAAAAGGCCCTTAAGGTTATCCGCGTTTTCCAAGCTCATAATGAATCTCTGCAGCTTCTCGCATTGAGACGACAGAAACATCAATCTTACCTAACGAATCGACCGCTTCTTCCGGGGTATTGAAAACCGGCAGGCCCAGCGCCATCTGGCCTCCTTTACCCGGGGTCACACCGCCAACGACGTTGGTCCCATACTCGCGCATCACACGCGTCCGCGCCCGACCTTCGCGGCCGGTGATGCCTTGCACCAGAACGCGCTCTTTTTCGTCGATCAAAATAGCACGCGCTTCCACGCTGCGTACAGTGGAAAACAACTTTTCGAATTGATTCCGCCAGTTGAGCTGAGTGCGCTTGCGAAAGTCCGCAGGAAGAAACCGCTTCCGTAACCGTCGACTCGACGGGACCGCTCTGGACGTCGCAAGCGATGCGCTTGGTGGAAGCGGCGCGCTCTTCGATGATCGCGCCAAGAGGCTGCGCGTCCAAGCCGTGACGTTCCTGCAGGAATTCGAGGCCGTGGTAACTCGAACAACCCTCACCTTCGCCGATTCCCAGACCAGTGCTTTCCTCGGCAGATCGAGGGCGAGGCGTGAGTGCCGATCTTGGGACCGCCAAAGATCAACATCATCGTGAGACGCATCGTCCAACCCGCCACTCGACCTTCGGCGGCATGGTCGATCGAAGAAAAGATTTAAAACCCTTGGATTCCAAGAGCGTTTCAAGTCGCTCGACGGTTTCCGGAACCGAACGATTACAGACGAGCTCAATGATGCCAAGATCATTACGCATCTAGGGAGGTTATCCTCGCACCAAACCTCGCTTGGTATCTTGATATGGATCAAGCACACGCCCACATTCCCGAAGCGCGCGGCGATTGTCGGCAAATAAAGCATTTACAGCCAGGCCGCACGCTCGCCCCTTGCTTTCCTGCGTTGTTGATTACATTTGGGGCCGCGCAAACGCGCCCACTCTGCTCGGGTGGTGAAATGGCAGACACGTACGTTTGAGGGGCGTATGCCGCAAGGCATGGGGGTTCAAGTCCCCCCCCGAGCAC
>JBDUAE010000018.1:0-14202 GCA_040004805.1 Chthoniobacterales bacterium
TGGAAGGTCGGCGACAAGACTGGCAATAGTGGCGACGGGGCGGTGAACGACGTGGCGATCCTGCGGCCGCCGGGTCGCGCCCCCATTTACCTCGCCATCTACACTTTCGCTCCGGCCGCTTCGAGCAGCGCGCGCAGTCAACTTGTCGCTGAGGTTGCGCGGGTCGTGGCAGAGACTTTCGCCGAGAGTCGTTAGGCGAGTGGAGCCGCGCCCAGCAGGACTCGAACCTGCGACCGTCGGATTAGAAATCCGATGCTCTATCCGGCTGAGCTATGGGCGCCGTGGGTGCAGGTTACCGTGCGCGTCGAGATTGTCGAGATCGCGCGCCGGATGTAACCCAAGCGTCCGCTTTCTTCCGGCGACTTCCGGGGAGGGGTCTACGCAGAAGGAGCGGAGAAAGAGGGCAGTGAGGGCCGTCCATCCGACGCTATTCCGACGAAAGAATCACTGGAGATCCGAATGCGCACGCAGGCGTCGCTCGGATCCCGCCCACTAAATTTGCGTTCCCACTCTGCGCCCGCGCCGTGCAGGATTCGGCCATGTTTTTGGGTGAGAGCCTTACGCAAACCAGCGACCATTTCACGGTCACCAATCAGCGGCGGGCGTCCAACGGTGGGGAGAAGAGAATCCTTCATCCCTCTCTGCGGAGCAGGAACTGCGCCTCTCAAAGTCTGGTAACGAAATCGTTTCCCAAACCTATTTCGCCGGACCAGGTACGGGAATAACAAGTTTCCCGTCGCTTTCCGCCACGAAGCTCTCGCTGGAGCTGGAGGAACTGCCCTCGTCGCTCTTCGATTCGATCGTCAGCTTGAGTTTCTTCGTGGGCTTCAGGGGCAGTTTCATCTTCTCGCCGCCGGGGCCAGGTTGCATTTCGTCCGCCTTTTTCGCGTCTTCGGGCGTGAGGTTCACAAGCTCGATTTTGGCGATTTTCTGCCCGGCCTCGGAAGTCATCATCATCTTGTAGAATTCAAGCGCCATGGGATGCGCTCCCTTGGTGTAAAGGAAGGACTCGAGGGTGGCCTTATCGCCGGCCTCGAAGGCGGTTTTGTATTTGTCGACAAACGCCTTTTCTTGCTCGGGCGTAGCGGCGTTTATTCGCACGCTGAAGGCGCACGAAAGGAGGATAAGGATGCAGAAGGATTTGTTTATCATGGGGGGTTGTTTTTTGGAGATTGCCCGAGGTATCTCGCCCGGGTCATTACATTTAGGCAATTTCTCTCGGTGTCCGGCAAGCGAATTCGTCGGCTGTCTAAAATGAATTTGCGGCCTGCGGTGTGGGCGGTCTCTTTGGCGGCGTGGGTGACAAGGCGATGTCTTCCGTTGTATGAAACCAGCGATGGATATCCGACCTGAGGGCGACACTGACAGCGGGCGCTGGCCACCCTTGCCCTACGCGGAATGGAAGGAGACCGCAGCGACGCTCCAACTCTGGACGCAGATCGTCGGCAAGGTGCGATTGGCACTAGCCCCGTGGCAAAATCACTCGTGGCACGTCACCCTCTACGTCAGTGCTCGCGGGCTCACCACTGCGCTGCTCCCGCACCCGCGGACTTCTTTCGAGATCGAATTTGATTTTATCCGCCATGAGCTTTGCGTCCGCTGTAGCAACGGAGCGGAAGGCGTGGTCGCGTTGCGCCCGATGACGGTTGCGGATTTTTACCGCCAACTCAGGGGCGTCCTCCGCGAACTGGACTTGGAGGTCAAGATCTTCGCCTCACCGAATGAAGTGGATCCGGCGATTCCCTTTGCCGAAGACACGACGCATGCGGCCTACGACCCAATTTACGCGCAGCGTTTCTGGACCGTGCTTTTGCAATGCGACCATGCGTTCAAGAAATTTCGCTCCGGTTTCATCGGCAAATGCAGCCCCGTTCATTTCTTTTGGGGCAGTTTTGATTTGGCGGTGACGCGATTCTCCGGCCGAAGGGCGCCCCAACATCCTGGAGGAATACCGCATCTCCCGGATGCAGTAACGCGCGAAGCGTATTCGCACGAGGTCAGCAGCGCGGGTTTTTGGCCGGGTGGTCCAGCGATGCCGGAAGCGGTGTTTTATTCTTATGCGTATCCATCGCCGCCGGGTTTCGCGGAAGCATCGGTGCGCTCGCAGGGCGCGGCTTGGAATGGGGCCATGGGAGAATTCATCCTGCCATACGAGGCGGTGCGAACAGCTGCGAATCCTGAACAAATCTTGCGGGAATTTCTGGAATCATCCTACGCGGCCGCTGCGAATCTGGCGCATTGGGATCGAGGCAACTTGGAGCTTGGCGAAGATTTGTCGGCTAAATTACGGAGGACCTGACGCTCGCAACTTCTTCGCCGCTTTGTAATCGCTGCACCCAATTGCGAAAGAGGAGCGGTTTCGCGATGCCATCGAAGGTTTCTTCGAATCCGCCCGTGCCTCGAATGCGGACGGAGCCGAAATTGAACATGCGCCCGAGGAAACCTTGATCAACCGCGATCGACTCTACCTTGGAGAGAAAAACCTCGGCGGTTTGTCGGCGAATGACCCCGGTCTTAAGCAGGACCCGGCGGTTTGTAATCACGATCTCGCTGCTGGCAAAAGCAATCGTGGGAGGGAGGAGAAGGACGGCGGGCAGCGGCAGAATTAGCCGACCGAGTTCGGAACCGGTGAGAGCTTGAATTCCAATCGCAAGAGGAATTGCAGCAAAGAAAAAGAGAGCGAGGGCCAGCAGACCGAAACGGACAAAAACGAACCAGTGCAGCGAGGTTTGGTAACAAGGAGTCTCGTTAGGCGAGAGGGTGGCGCGGGCGTAGGGTCCGATGGGGATGGCGACAGCCGGCGGGCTTTCCGGAACGCGAACCGCCGTCGCCTCCGAAGGCCCGGGCGCGATGGTAAGACTCTCAGCAACTTTCTCCACTGCGCTCGGAGTGAAGCGGCGGAACGCGGAGATCGGTTTCCATTCGCTGGCGGCGGAATCGGCTGCCAGATCGGTCGGCAAAAGCGCGCCTTCATCAAGGAGTGCCTGCAGGCGTTCTTCCCGGAAGGGGCCACGCCGCGCGCCGTTCAGGTAAACATAAAACTCCATCGGCTGTGGTAACGCTGCGCTTAAGTTGGCCGGGGGTGAGACGAATTTACGCGCGCTCCGCGAGGTAGGCTTCCATAGATTCGCGGGTGACGAGATGGAGCGCGCCGCAGCGCGGACAGCTGACGCGGAGCAAATCTTCGGCGCCGAAAAGCTCGACCGGATCAGTGCGCATCATGGGGGCAAGGATCGTGAACATCTTTTCCTGGGAGCAGCCGCAGCCCCAGCGGTAGGAGCGTTCTTCGAGTAGACTCAGAGTCTCGGTTTCGTCGAGCGAACGGACCCGGCCATCGGTCAACCCTTGCAGCCAGTCCAGATCACAGCCGGGTTGCGCAGAGATCATGACGAAATCCTCCGGACCGTGTCGAAA
Source organism: Chthoniobacterales bacterium (assembly GCA_040004805.1). Classification (GTDB taxonomy): domain Bacteria; phylum Verrucomicrobiota; class Verrucomicrobiia; order Chthoniobacterales; family UBA10450; genus JACCTI01. The sequence goes on from JBDUAE010000018.1 coordinate 3,415, forward strand.
ATAGCGGGCCGGACGCTGCTCGCTCCGGGCATAATATTCTTCCACGATGCTAAACGGCTCGTTCGCCGTGAACTCGATCGTGCTGCGGCGTGAATCCGCGCCTTCGCGCACGAGATCGGCGCAGAAGAGGTTGCGACCGTCGTCCTTCACATTCTCGGTGAAAATTTGTCCCACAATGAGGCCGCGACGATTATCGCCAGTGACGAACAGATTCAGGAGGGGCTCCTGAAAGTGAATTGTCCACGCCCACGCTTCATTCCAGGGCCGAGCGGCGCAGTGCAGAGTGAGCGCGGCCAACGCTTCCTTTAACATGCCATCGTGGGCGGGAGTGTGATGATATCCAAATTGTCCCTGGTGCAAATAATAGTCGACATAAAGCTCACCGAAATCGGCCCGAGTCAGGAGCGCGTTGCGCCCGCGCACGAAATAACTGCGCACCGGAAGACCCTCGCCCGTTATTGTCTGTTGCCCATCCATCGTGCAATTTACGCCAGCGCGGAAAAGATTTCGCCCCGGATTTTAATACATCGGCATTCGCTGCTGGCTACCGTCGACTCGTCAAGGAAGCGGACCGGAGTTGGTAGAGCAGGCATGGGCAGTGAGGGAATCGAACCCCCGACCAACTCGGTGTAAACGAGCCGCTCTACCGCTGAGCTAACTGCCCGACCGCTTTCCACCATAGCGCAAGGCGGCGACGTTCGCCCACCTACTTTTTCGATAGGCGCCCGTTTCGACGAAAGTGGGTTGCACTTAAATTCGGCTAAGCTACCTAGTAACATGGACCTAACCTTAGAACAGTTGAAAGAAGCAGTTTCTCTACGAGAGCAGATCGCGGTTTTGGAAGCACGGATTCACCGTGTCCTCGGCACTGGCCGAGGTGGAAGCAGCAGCAGCAGCAGCAGCAGTAGCGTCGGCGCCGGTAGCGGCGGCCAACCCTCTGCCCCGGCGGCTAAATCGAAAGGCGGCCGCCGACGTTCCATGTCGGCTGCAACCCGAGCCAAGCTTTCGGCCGCGGCCAAAGCCCGCTGGGCGCGATCCGGCACCGGCCAAGGCAACATTGGCAAAGCACCGGCGCAGGCCTCTAAAAAGAGCCGAGGTGGTCTCACCGCGGCGGGACGGAAGCGCCTCTCCGAATCCATGAAAGCTCGCTGGGCTGCACGCCGGCGTCAGATGGGCGGATAGCAAAATCAAGCTGTGGGCCGCGCGCGAGCGCGGCCTAACAGTTAACTCGCATAATCGGCTCAAAGTAACGCGGGCCGGAAAATGCTGCCCGAGGTGCGGTGCGTCGGTGCGGACGGGATGCTCGTGGGTGAAGCGCAGATTCAGCGCTCCGATATTTTCCTGAAGATAAGGGCGCCGCTTGTTGGCCAGGATCGGGACGATGTCTGCACCGCGGGCAAGCAATCAGATGAGGGCAAACTGAGCGGGGCGTAATCGTCGCGAGGGATTCGCGATCATCTCGGCTCGCCATACGCATCGGTCATCCTCATAGAGTCCAATGGCCCGCCGCGGCCGAACTTACTCTAATTCAGGTCTGGCCGATCCAAGTACGCGGCGCGAAATCGTCCCAGCGTTTGCGAATTTTTTCAAAGCCGCTCTCACTCAGCGCGCCCGTTTCCAATAAACGAGCGTTCTCGATCCAGCGTTCCGGTTTGGTCGTGCCGACGATGGCGCAGTGCACGCCGGGCACGCTCAAGGTGAAACGGAGGGCGTGTCCGACCGAGTGTGCGAGAGAGCGGTCGCGGATGAAATCGTAGTCTAACTTTTTCAGGCGGTCCCAATAGAGATGCGGATAGGAATCGATCGGCTTGTGTCCGGATTTCCAGGCCACGTTGGCGATGGGGCGTTTCGCGATGACTCCCATCCCTCGATCGCGCGCGAGCGGGATGGTAAGATCGATCGCTTCCTGATCGGCGATATTAACGGACGTTTGCAGGGTATCGAACGCGCCCGAAGTGACGGCAAATTTTGCGGCGGCGCTATCACCGCTGTAACCGATGTAGCGGGTGTAACCGCGCTCCCGCGCCGTCTGCAAAGCAGCGATAGCGTCTCCTTTTTGCAGCACGCTTTCGGAACAGCTATGGAGTTGCACGAGATCGAGTCGATCGGTCCGCAAGCGACGCAAACTGCGTTCGATGCTTTCTAATATTGAAGCCGGCGACCAATCTTCACTGCCGACGCCGCGCGGATGTCCGACTTTGGTGAAGAGGAAAAATTCATCACGGCGTCCGCTGGCGACTTTTCCGATGAGCTCCTCACTGGCCTCGTAGCACTCCGCGGTGTCGATTAAATTTAATCCGGCGTCGAGCGCGCTGTTTAAGAGGACGTCAACCATCTCCGCGGTAGCGCGTTCGTATCCGATCTCGGCGCCGCCGAAGCCAAGCACCGAAACCTGCATATCGGTCTGGCCGAGCGATCGCTTCTCCATCTTCGTGAAAGGGTACCCTAACCGTGGTCGCACTCAACCCGGTCTGTCGGCGCCGCTCGCGGAGCGTGATTTGCCCGCACGGCAGGTCCCGGATTGTGTGCAAAATAATGGCCGGGACCAGCTCTTTGGAGCCAGCCCCGGCCAGGTTTTGTTCGGGGGTAACTTATTTCGGCCTCTAAAATTCGACCGAGAGACCAGCGTAGCCACTGCGCGCTGCCGCGGGATCAATACTGCCGCCGCCAAAGGGAAAAATACGGGAGTAGTATCTCTTGTCCGCCAGATTGGAGAGCCCGGCGATGATGCGCACGTTGTGCGTGACATAAAATTCGCCGGAGAGGTTGAACACTTCGTAAGCAGGAATCTTGGCCAGCGGGATAGAGCCGCTTCCGATGTTTGAGTCCTGCCAATACTGATCGGAAACGTAAACACCAGAAAAGGTGAGGTTGAAACACTTCTCGCGTTTCAAAGTGATTCCGCCCTTGAGAACAACGTCAGGCGCGTAGGCCGGTGCGTTGCCGACAAAGGTCCGCGTCGTCCCCGGGACGAGTTGGGCGCTGTCGGTAAAAGAAGCGTCGAGAACTTGAGCATTCCCGAAAACGATCAACTGCAGGGGGCGGGAAGGCGCGGGATTGTAGACATCCTTCGCCATTGTCTTGCCGTCAGATTTCCCTTCGGACGGGGCCGAGGCGAGATCGTGCTGGAAGGGGGCCAGGAAGTCGTACGAAACTTCGCCTTCGAAACCACGATGCCGCGTGCTGCCGGTGTTGACTGCGATAGTGTCGAAAGGAGTGACGCCCGGGCCGCGAGGCGCGCTGCGGGTCTCGATGCGGTTATCGAACTCCATCCAGAAGAGTCCGACATCGTACCAGAAGCCTTTGATGGGAGTGCCGTGGACGCCGAGTTCGATATCGAGTGAGCGGAAGGGATCCGGCGTTTCACCTGGGAGAATCGCCGACCTGGTACCCGCGATGTCGAAGAACCGCACGGGTCGCCATCCAGAAGAGGCACTGAAGTAGGTTTCGTTGTTGCCGGCAAAATCATTCCCGAGGCCGATTCCCCAGAGGGGAACAAGCTTGTCGGCGTCCCGATTTGGCGCATTTCGGCCCGGAGTGAAGTAAGGCGCGACCGTGGCGTCTACTTCGACATTTTCGTGATCGAGGCGGAAGGAAGGGACAATGTGGAATTTGCCGATGCGGATGAGGTCTTCGACGAAGAGAGACTGGTAATCTGCGGTCCGCGATTGGTCGAGATTAACGAGGTTCGAAGTGGTGCCGCGTGGCGCGTAGAGGAAGCCGGGGCCGTAATATCCGGGACTGACTAGATTGTTATTCAGCGTATAACGCTGAAACGGCGCGTCGCCGTGATAGACAAGGCCGCCGAAGGTGAGGGCGCTGCCGCGGAACATGCCATCATCGCCCCAGCGCTTCCGAGCGCGGAGGTCGACGCCGCCGTTATTGAATTCCTCGTAACCGATCGTGGTGCTGGTGGGGAAGGCGCCATTGGCGGCAATGTTCGCTGCGCTGCGCGAGTCGATGTCCTGATGGGTGAACCAACCTTTGGCCTGGATGAGCCAGTCGCCGATCTCTAATTCGTAGCGGAGGACGCCGGTGTAACGATCGACCCAGTTGTGATTGTAAGGCGTGACGGCTTGGTCGGGGTCTCGTTGAAATTGCGCCAGAGTCAAACGGCCGGGATCTTCACCGTCGAAGCGGCTGGCGTGAACGTCGAGGGCGAGGAGCTGATGAGAATCGGGCCGCCAGCCGAGATAACCGTTGGCCTGCCAGAGATGATATTGGTTGCTCTCGCGCTGTCCTTCGGACGTGCCGTAGTAACCATCGAGACGCATCTCGATTGGTCCCGTTGCTTCCTGCACCGCGGCATAACTTGAGTAGGTGCCGTTCGGTCCACCGGTCTCTTCGAGATAACCGCCCCAAGGTGTGCCCGGCGCAGGATGTTTCGTCACGTAATTGATCGCCGGCGCGGGTTCCGGTCCGTAAAGCAAGCTGCTGCCGCCGCGGATTTGCTGGATTTCACTGACGCTCTGCGGAACCGGCAAATAATAGAGGGTGGGGAATCCGATCCAGTCGCTCATGAGCGGCAGACCGTCCTGGAGAAAGAGGGTGTACTCCGATTCCTGCGGATTACCGAGACCGCGATAGCTGAAGTTGTACTGCCCGGGGTTCTGCTGTTCGCTGACGATGAGGCCGGGCGCCTTGGTGAAGAGCTCTTGCAGGTTATTATTTTCGACGGGCGGCTGCTTGTCGAGTTTGATCACGGTGGCCTTCTTCGTCACCGTGATTTGCGTATCCGTCACCTCCTTCATGATGTGCTCGAGCTTCGGGCGGTAATCATCGCGCGGGTGAGGAGTGGCCTCGATCCGGGCGGTAACCTGAATCTCTTCGGCGTTTGCAGTCGCCTGGCCGTTAGCGTCGCGATTACCCGACTGCGCATGTCCGGGCGTGACGGAGATGAACGTTGCAGCCGCGGTAAGAATCGCGGCCGCAACCGGGAATAGAGTGGAGGTAATGCGATGGTTTGGAAAAGGCATGCGGGCGAATTACAATATTGTCACAATCGCCGGCAAGACTTTTTTGGTCGGATTGCAAAAATTTTCCGCTCCGCTGGCGTTTAAGCGCTGAGTGGAGGTTTTCCCCCTGTGGGAAAAACTAATTGCACGGTCGTGCCGCGACCATCCTGGCTCTCGGCCACGGCGCGCCCGCCGTGCAGGTCCATGATCGATTTTACCAGCGCCAAGCCAAGGCCTGTTCCCTGTGAACTTCGGGAAGAATCCGCGCGATAAAAGCGATCGAAGATACGCGAGAGATGTTTCGGTTCGATCCCGGACCCACTGTCGTGCACGGAGACGGTCGAGACCTCCGGTTCTGCCCTGAGCCGAATTTCGATCGATCCGCCATCGGGGGTATAGCGAAGGGCGTTTTCCATTAAGTTGCTGAGCGCTCGACTGAAGAGTAGCGCATCGGCGTAGATCTCACCGTTGCCTTCGTGGGTGATAGTGATGCGGCGCTCCTCCGCAATCGTTTGAAAGTAGGCGGCGATTTTTTCGATCGCGAGTCGCCCCGCGAAGCGCGTCCGCTCCGCCAGACCTTGAGCAGCTTCGGCCCGCGCGAGGAAGAGCAGATTATCGATAATGGCGGAGAGCCGCTCGTACTCGCCGACGCTGGACTCGATCACCTCGCGATACTCCCCAGCGGTGCGGGTCCGCGTGAGCGCGACCTCGGCTTCACCACGCAGATTCGCGACCGGTGTCCGCAATTCGTGGGCGAGGTCGGCGGAAAATTGGGAGAGGCGGGTGAAGGAATCCTCGAGGCGGTCGAGCATCTGATCGAAGGCGACGGCGAGGGGCCGAAGTTCACGCGGCCAGGCGGCAGGTTCGACGCGCTCGTGCAGTTGCGTCGGTCCGGTCCGTTCCAGAGAACGGGTGATCTCGGCTAGCGGGCGCAAACCACGTCTCGTTAGGCGCACCGCGATGAAAGCGGAGATGAGGCTGCCGCCGACCAGGACCGCGATCACGAGAATCCCAAAATGTTTCGTGAATTGCTCATCCACCGAGCGATCCTGCGCGAGCTGAATAATGTAGGTGCGCCCATCTTCGACCTGCCGCGTCACGAGGAGAGCCCAGAGGCGCCCGCCGATTCGTGCCACGCTCGGCTCGAAACTTTCGAGCGCTCCGTCCTGGGCGGCGGGAAAGTTTTGCGGGGCGAGGAGTTCTTTCATACCTGGCGTCTCCGCCAATAACGCGCCGGAAGCATCGGAGACTCGCACCCAGTAGGTGATGCGTTCCCGCGGTCGCGGCGTCTCCAGTTCCTCGTTTAAAAGGCGAACGCCTCCGGTATGGGCGAGATCCGCGCGGACTGCGAAGAGACGATCGGTTAACGCCTCGTTATCCTCTTCGTAGGCGTGTTGGACGACGATCCAATAAAGGACGCCCAGTCCCACCCCGAGGATGACCGCGGTTGCGACCGTAAAAAATCGGACGAGCTGCGAACCGATCGAGCGCGCTTCAGTCGGTCTTGATAGCATAACCGACGCCGCGAATCGTCCGGACCAGCTTTAGCGGGAAGGGGTCATCCACTTTCGAGCGCATCCGGCGCACTACGACATCGACCACGTTCGTATCCGGAACGAAACTGATGTCCCAGACATGCGCGACGATCTCGGCCCGCGACACGACTTCGCCATTCGCGCGCACGAGGTGCGCAAGGAGAAGAAATTCTTTCGGAGTGAGATTGAGGGCTACGCCATTTCGCACTGCTCGATTCCGCTGGGTATCGATCTCGAGATCGGCCACACGTAGTTGTTCTTCCGCGGCCGCAGTCGAGCGGCGAAGCAGGGAACGAACCCGCGCCATCAATTCCGCGAACGCGAACGGCTTCACCAAATAGTCGTCCGCTCCGAGCTCGAGCCCCTTCACCCGATCTTCCACCCGATCGCGCGCGGTCAGGAAGAGGACGGGTGCGCGCGCCTCGCTCGCTCGCAATTCGGCCACGATCGCCCAGCCGTCTTTGTGCGGCAACATCACGTCCACGATGAGCAAATCAAAGGAACCGGCGAGCGCTTTTTGGGCGCCCGTTATCCCATCGCGTGCTACATCGACGGAAAAGCCAGCTTCGACCAAGCCCTTCTCCAAAAAGGCCGCGGTTTTCCGTTCGTCCTCGATCAATAATATCCGCATGCCGGAATGATACGCGGGACTTGAGTGGGTGCTCAAGCTCCGCCATCATTTCGGCGCCAGTGAGGCGACGATTTTTTCGAACCGCGGATCGCCGCGTAAGGGATCCCAGTTCGGGTTTAGGCGGAGATTGCCATAGCTCCAGTAGCTCGGGATGCTGGTGGCGCGCTCCAACTCATCGAGCGCCTGGTCCTTCTCTCCGGTCCAGGCGTAAATGACCGCCAGATAGCCGACAAGCAGCGGTCCGTTTACGGCATCTTTGCTTACGGGCAGCAGTTCCACCGCCCGCCGGCCATGCGTGATCGCCTCTTCTTTGCGCCCCAGCGCTGCCTCTGCCATCCCTAAAACCGAGAACGCGCCCGCAAAATCCGGCTGTGCGCGGACGAGCTGTTCTGCTTCCTGAGTGGCCCGCGTGAAGGCAGCGCGCGCGGCCACGTTATCTCCGCGAAGGCGGGCCGTGATCCCTTCGCACCAGCTTTTGGGGAAAGGTATTCCGTCGCTTGCGCAACCATTCGCCGGCAGCAACGAGAGTGCGCGCACGGCGGCCGCAGGATCGCGTTCCGAGACGGCGAGCTCCATGCAATGGTCCGCGATAGTGACAGCAACTGTCGGATCGAGCCCGATCGCGTTTTCTAAGAGGGTGTGGAGAGGCTTAGTATCGGCTCGCCAATCCAAATCCACCGTTGCGCGTTGCACTTTCGGGACGATTTCGTCAGGGACTAGAGCGACCGCACGGTCGAGGACCCGGGCCATTTCTTCGAAACGCCTCTGACTAAAATAGGTGAGCGCGATCTGCTGTAGAATGGAAGGATTGCGCGGATCGAGTTCGAGCGCGCGCTGCAGGTTTGCATTTGAGTCGTCCCAGCGACCTTCGCGCCGATCGATGTAGCCGGTAAGGAGCGCAGGGACGGGATCATTCGGCAACGCCCGCCGCGCGATTGCAAGTTCTTCCCGCGCGCGCGTGTGATCGCCGATGGCCCAGTAAAGATGTTTGGCTCGCGCGAGATGGGCCTCGCCGGAACCTGGGCGCAGCGTTTCGAGAGCCTGTACCGCACCCGCGGCGGCTGCAAGTTGAGCGGGGCTGCGACCAAATCGCCAAAACAACTGGTCGCGCGCGTGCGCGAGTTGATAGAATGCGAGATAGAATTGTGGGTCTCGCGCGACCGCTTGCTCGAGCATTCTGGCCGCCTCGTTCAGCTCTGCTTCGGCGCGCGCGCTGAAGACTGCTCCATCGATTAGAGCCTTCGCGCGGGCGTAGAGATCGTAAGCCTCGAGGTTTTCGGTCGGCCGCTCTTCGATCGCAGCTTTCTCCTCGAAGGAGAGTCGTAAACGCAGTTGCGCCACGATGCGTTCCGCAATTTGGCTCTGAATCGCGAAGACGTCGGCCAGTTCCCCATCATAGCGATCCGCCCAGACGTGAGCTTCAGTCTTCGCCTCGATCAATTGGGCGTGGACGCGGACGCGGTTGCCGATTCTTTGCACGTCTCCTTCAAGTAAGTGTGAAACGCCGAGCCCACGTGCGATCTCCCGCAGATTACGTTCCAAGCCCGGCTTGTACTGCATGACGGAGGTGCGGCTGATCACCTTTAGCCCCCGCACTTTTGAGAGGTCGGTAAGAATCTCGTCCTGGACGCCGTCGACGAAAAAGTTGCTATTCTTCTCATCGCTCAGATCGCCAAATGGGAGCACCGCCACACTGTGCTCTGCCTTCTGCACGGTCGCCTTCGCGAGCAGAGTCCACAGTGCAAACCCGAGAAGAAGAGCGCCTGCCAGAAGACCGATTTTACGATACACTCCCGCTGTCCTGCGCGCGACGAAAGTTTGCACCCGGCGCAGGCGGCGGCGCTGTTCGAGCAGTTTTCCCGGGATTGCGGGATTACCCAGGTCGTCCTTGCAAAGATTCACTAGGCCCAGCTTTACCCCGTGCTTCACTTCGCATTCTCCGAGATCGTGCAGGTACGGATTCCAATGCCGGTAGGAACTGAGATCTTCGGCTAAATGTTTCGAGAGGAGGATGTGGCCCGCGTCGCCGGCATCGAGCACTCTTTGAGCGGTATTGATGCCGGCCCCGGCAAAATTCGAGCGATCGTTGACGTCTTTTACTTCCTTGATTGGCCCGCTATGAGCTCCCATCCGCAGCGGCATTTGCGGGAGCTCTTTCGCTGCACGACTGATCGCGAGCGCACATTCGACGGGCGTTTCGGCGCTATCAAAGAAGAGTAACGCCATACCATCGCCGGTCGGTAGCCGCATAAGTTTTCCGTTGGCCTCCGCGGTTCGGAATTGGTCAGTGTTCCGCACGACGAGGTTGAGTTTCTGGAGAACCTCAATCTGCTCGTTAACGAGCAATTTCGAGTAGCCGACGACATCGATGAGCAGAACGTGTGCTATCTCTAATCGAAGATCGGGCTCTGGATCGTCAGGCATTGATCGCTACTTGTTTCGGCTGGCCGCTACCGCAGGCTGCAAAGTTTCTCTGCCCCAGTCGAGCCGAAAGCGAGGGAAGGTAGGAGAAGTTTAGAGTGCGGAGACTGGCCGCGGGCGGTCCACTTGCACCTTGTCGCTGGTGGCGAGAGCCGGACCGAAGGCCGCCACGTTCAATACTAACATCACGGCCGCGAAAAGGGGCATGCCCATAGTGAACCCGATGCCCAGATGCATGGCACAAATGAGGGTGAGCCACAAAAGACGGGTGCGCGAGGGCCAGATCAAAATCGGATACGAAAGCTCCAGCAACCAGATCGAGATGCCCAAGGCGGGCAACAGTGGCTGCCAACGCGCAATCATGGCGGGCGGAAGCACGTCGAAGGGTGGTCGAGTTAGCGCCGTCCACAGGTTTACCCCATCCCACCATCCACTGCCGAGGGCTTTCGTCGCGCCTCCGAAAAAGTAGATTAGACAGAGATGAAGTTGAAGGACCCGGCGGAAAAAACCGAGCTCCGATGGCTCGGTTGCACCTCTTCTTGCCCACATCCGGAAATCAAGCGCATAGCGGTCGGGCAATGGAGCCAGCATCAGATAAAAAAGACCAATGGTCATAAAATTATCCAAACCGTACGCGACCAAACCGCCGCTTTTCGCGACGCACAAATGCAGGAGCCAGCAGATTACAGCCGCCGGTCGACTACACAGGCCCACGACCACGAAAATCGCGGCGAGCAAAAGCGTGACCCACAGAAGATTGAGTATCGTCTGTTCGCCCAGCTGAAGTCGTTGCCCGACGGCAACGATCCAGCCCACCTTCGGAATCCAAGGGCTTTCCATCGTAGTAAACGCTTCCGAAACATCCCGTCCCACGAACCCGGCGGCGCTCCGGGAAAGCAGCAAATTCCAACTGCCGCGGAGTGAGAGGCAGTAGACCGCGACGACGAGTCCGAGTCCGGTCCGGAGCGAGGTCAACCAAAAGTCGCCCTCTTCGTGGAAGAAGAACGACCAGACGCTCTCGCGAAGTTTCTTCACGGACGCGACGGCGTCTCCCGCGTGAAGTCGTATCCGTAAACAAGTTTGTAAGAGGGAGTCTTGCCTTGTACGAACTCAGCCAGCGTAGGCATCTGGATCGATTCGAGTTGGAGGGAAAGCCCATTCGCCTCGGGATGTTCGTCGAAGACCGCCTGGGCCATTCGTCCTAGCATCACATCGCGAATCTCTCCCGCGGGCGACGCGCCGAGGA
>JBDUAE010000214.1:0-4184 GCA_040004805.1 Chthoniobacterales bacterium
TGAGCAGCTCCGCCGCGCGCTTCCGCGCCTCGAATCGATCGAGTCCGTTCAAGTCTGGCGTGGCCGGACAATTAATTCGGCCGTTCGGGTGCAGAATATCGATCACCGGCAGGCCGTTCCGTTGCCCGATTTCGAAATCCACTTTGTCGTGCGCGGGCGTGATCTTCAGAATCCCGGTTCCGAATTCCGGATCAATCACGGTGTCGGCTAAAATCGGAATCTCCTCGCGTACGAGTGGCCGCCAGACCTTCTGGCCGATTAGCTCGCGATAACGCGCGTCATCCGGATGCACCGCCAGACCAACGTCAGCCATGATCGTTTCCGGCCGCGTCGTTGCCACCTCCAGGAAGCGCCCCGGCTCCTGCACCAGTTCATAGCGCACGAAATAAAGCACGCTCTTCTGCTTCGTCGGAATCACTTCCTCATCCGATAGCGCCGTCTGCGCCGCCGGATCCCAATTGATCATCCGCTTCCCCCGATAGATCAGCCCTTTGCTGTGCAGATCGACGAACACCGCGCCCACCGCGCGCGCATAATCCTCATCGAAGGTGTAGCGCAGGCGCGCCCAATCACACGAGCAACCGAGCCGTTTCAGCTGCTCGATGATGATGCCGCCGTGTTTGTCCTGCCATTCAACCACGCGCCGCAGAAATTCCTCCCGCCCATAATCCTGCCGCTTCTTCTTTTCTGTCTTCGAAAGGTATTTCTCCACCGCCGTTTGCGTCGCGACTCCGGCGTGATCGGTCCCGGGCAGCCAGAGCACTTCGTGGCCGAGCATGCGTGCGCGGCGAGCCAGAATGTCCTGGATGGTGGTGTTCAAGACGTGCCCCAGCGTCAGGACGCCGGTGATATTCGGCGGCGGGATGACAATCGAAAACGCCGGCTTGGTCGAACTTGCATCGGCATGGAAATCGCCGCGCTCCAGCCAGCGGGAATACCACTTCGGTTCGACGGCGTTGGGGTCGTAAGTTTTCGGCAATTCGGCCACGGGGCAGAATCATCGAAGCGACCGCAGGGAATGCAAATGTGGCGCATGCCTCCGGCCTGCGCTTTAGTGGCCGAACCGCAAGCGAGACGCATGCGCCACGAAATGCCAAAATTCGGCCTGCTTCTATTTGCCGTGCTCTTAAGCACGGTCGCACGGGCGACGGAGTGGAAGGTGACCCGCGCTCGGGATCGCGATTACGTTTCCTTCGAAAATCTCGCGGAGTTCTATCGCTTCACGGAGTACAGCCACGCCAACCGCACCATTTCCCTCCGCTGCCCGCAACGCGCAATTCGGGCGCAATCCGATATGAGCGAGCTCTCCATTAATGGGGTTCGCTTTTTCACGAATTTCCCCCTGCTCGAAAACTCCGCCGGCGCGCTCATTTCCGCGTTTGATGTCGGCAAATTGATCGAGCCTGTGCTCCGGCCCAGCCGCATCGTCAACGCCGAGCCGGTTAAAACCATCATCCTCGATCCCGGCCACGGCGGCACGGATAACGGGACCGCCAACCAATGGGGCAGCGAAAAAACCTACGCCCTCGAAGTTGCACTGATCGCGCGCGACAAGCTGCGCGCCGCGGGATTCACGGTGGAAATGACGCGCGACAAAGATTCCGGGATTTCGCTCGAAGACCGGGTCGCGTTTGCCAATCGCTTCTCCGATGCCGTCTTTGTCAGCATCCATTTTAATTCCGGGAGCGGCGGGACTGGCGTCGAGAGTTACGCCCTCGCTCCGAAAGGCGCCCCCTCAAACGCCGGCGGCTCGGGCGAACATCACGCCACCGAAACCGGCGGGGTCGCGGATGAAGGCAACGCCCAGGATTGCCAGAATATCGCGCTCACTGCCGCCGTCCACGCGGCCGTACTTTCGCAAGCTGGCGTCTATGATCGCGGGGTGCGGCACGCACGTTTCAAAGTTCTACGCCATCTCCACATTCCAGGCCTCTTGCTTGAAGCCGGATTTTTAAACGACCCCGTGGAAGGCCGCCGCATCGCCACCCCGCAGTATCGTCAACAGCTCGGTCTCGCCATCGCGCAAGGCGTGCAAAGTTACAACACCGCCGTCAATTACCGCTCCCCCACTCCGGGCGCCACCGCCACTTTCGCCGTCGTCCGCAACGTCCTCCCGGCGCATGCCCGCTCCATCACCGAACCGCTCGGAGCTCCCTCGCCCAGCGCGCAGCGCGCCCCGGAGGAACCATCCCTATCGATCAATGGCGGCGAATAACGAATCCAGCCCCCCGCCGCTCGCGGGCAACTCTCGCCCGATCGGCGTTTTCGATTCCGGCGTCGGCGGGCTCACTGTCGTCAGTGCTTTGCGACGGCTCTTGCCTAACGAGTCGATCTTTTATCTCGGCGATACCGCGCGCGTGCCGTACGGGGGGAAAAGTCCCACCACGGTGCAGCGCTACAGCGTCGAAATCGCCGCTCTGCTCCTGGCCGAGAACGCCAAAACCATCGTTGTCGCCTGCAATACCGCGTCCGCTCTCGCGCTGCCGGCTTTGGCGCATTTACCGGTTTCCGTCACCGGTGTGATTAATCCTGGCGCGGAAGCAGCCGTCACCGCGACTCGCAACCGACATATCGGCGTCATCGGTACGCGCGCCACCATTCGCAGCGGCGCCTACGAGCAGGCGCTTCGCAACCTCGATCCCGACATCCGCGTCACTGCGCGCGCCTGCCCCCTGCTAGTGCCATTGATCGAGGAAGGCCGACTGCAAAGCCCGATTACCGACGCCGTCTTGCTGGAATATCTCGAGCCGCTCCTCGCCGACGGCATCGATACTCTTGTTCTCGGCTGCACCCATTATCCGCTGCTCCGGCCCGCCATCGCGCGCCTACTCGGGGATAGCATCACTTTGGTCGATTCGGCGGAGAACTGCGCCACCGCCGTGCGCGAACTCTTGCGCCGCGAGAACTTGCGCGCGGACGAAAGCAACGCCGGGCAACTGCAAATCGCGCTCACCGATCCGCCCGACAGCTTTCTCGAGATCGCGCACCAAGCCTTGCAACTCGAACTTGGAACGGTGCAACTGCGCGATGTCGGTAGTTTAACGACAACGCCATCATAAACCGAGTCGTCATCCGAGCTGCGCGCGCTTTACCTTCGGCAAACCCCTAACGACCAGTTCATAGGAATGGTCGATCATTTCTCGCAATTCCGTCTCCGGAATACCGGCCGCGATTTCGACCGTGTTCCAATGCTTCTTATTCATGTGATAACCGGCCCGGACCGCTTCGTAACGGTCCCGCAATTCCAGCGCCCGATCGGGATCACATTTTAGATTCGCGCACGCGGGAATCTCCTCCAGCCCAAGCAAGGCGAACATCTTCCCGCCCACCTTGAAAACCAGATGCTCCTCGCCGAAGGGCGTACCTTCCGTCGCGCCCGGCTTGCGCAGACAATATTCGCGAAAGCTATCGACCTGCATCGCCAGCTTATCGACGCATCTCCGCGAGCCGAAGTAAAGCGATCGCCTGATCGACGTCGCTCTCGCCCTCGATCCAAAAACTCACCCATCCTGATTTCGGAAAAACATGATGCGGCTGCGCCCGGCCTGCTGCCACCGCGGCGTCGCGATTAGCCCGCCCGACGAAAGCATCGAGGAGCCCGTTCCCATGCACGTGACCGAGTTCGCTTCCGTCTACAAAAAATCCGACGCCGCCGAAGCGATGCACGCCCAATCGCGCGCGGAGCGTCTCCACCGCTCTCTGCTCCAGCGACTCGATCGCACGCATTTTCCCGCGATTCGTTAACGCCGTCACCACCAGCAGGAACGCATCGAAAAGCTGCGGCAAAAACGGTACCCGACCGAGCCAACGCAGACGGCTAACGACAAAGCGGAACATCAGCCGCGAGGTTCCGCGAGGTGCTTGATGTGAGTCATTACCCGCAAATGCACTTCCCGTGAGATGTCGCGCGCCCACCAATCAAAATACCACAACGGTCGCACGTACAACGTGTACCAGCTGCGACCGACGAGCGTGGTCGTGCCATCGGCGTTCGGCTGAAGTTCGAATTGTCCGCGGTGGAAAGTGACGTGCCCGAGCAGCTCCGGATCGCGCGGTTGCTCTACCACGTCAAAAGTTAGCCGACGCTGCGGTTCTAATTCCGATACCACTTCCTTGAAAACGAGCCCGTTGCTGAAAATGCACTCGCGTTTCGCTCCGACGAATTCGCCTTCGCAAGTCGTCTC
>JBDUAE010000215.1:0-4168 GCA_040004805.1 Chthoniobacterales bacterium
GGACGTTCTGTTCCTGCATGAACGTCGTTGTCCTAAATACGGGCTCTGAGCTTCTCCTAGGGCGAGTCCTCAACACTCATCTCACCTACCTCGCTCGCGAGATTTTTCCCCTGGGTCTGCGGGTCGAGAGCCAACTCACGGTTCCCGACGGGCCTGCGATCCACGAGGCCTTAGCGGAGATCGCGCCGCGCGCCGACATCGTTTTCGTAACGGGCGGTCTGGGCCCGACGACCGACGACATTACGCGGGAGGCAGCCGCAGCATTGCTGAACCTACCGCTGAAACAGGACCCGGAAGTAGCGGCCAGAATTACTAATCGGCTTCGCACCCGGGGTTTTCCGATGACCGACCGGATTCTGCGCCAGGCCGAAGTGCCGGAAGGCGCGACGGTACTGCCGAACGCAAACGGCACGGCGCCTGGGTTGTACCTGGTTGGTCGCGTCGCGAGTGCGAAGCCGACGCATTTGTTCCTTTTGCCGGGACCACCGCGCGAATTGCAGCCGATGTTCCAGGAATCTGTTTTGCCAATTTTGCGGCGGATCGTCCCACCGCGGGACGGGATGCGATGCGGGACCTTCCGACTGGCGTGCGTGGGGGAATCCATGGTCGAGGCTGCGGTGGGGGAACGCTTACTCGCCTTGCCTGAAGCCGAGGTCGGTTATTGCGCGCGCATGGGGGAAGTGGATGTGCGCGTGATCGGGCCGGAGGCGACGGTGGCGGCGGCGGAGGAAATCTTGCGAGAAGCCTATCCGCTCGCGCTCTTCACGACAGAGGATGAGGAACTGGAATCGGCAGTGATTGCGATGTTACGGAAAGAAAAGGCGACACTGGCGGTGGCGGAATCCTGTACTGGCGGCTATCTCGCGCATCGCCTAACGAATGTTCCCGGGGCGTCGGAAGTTTTTCTCGCGGGCTTTGTCACCTATGCCAATTCGGCGAAGATATCGGCTCTGGGAGTTGACCCGAAAGTGCTGGATGAATTTGGAGCGGTCAGCGCAGAAACGGCGGCGGCGATGGCGGCCGGAGCGATCGAGAAAACTGGCGCGACTTGCGCGCTGGCCACGACCGGGATCGCTGGCCCGGGTGGCGGATCGGAGGCGAAACCGGTGGGCACGGTTTTCATCGCGCTGGCCACGTCATCCGGCCACGCTTCGGTCTTGCGCCGTCGTATTCTATTGGAGCGAACCGGCTTTAAACACCAAACCTCACAGGCAGCCCTGCAACTGCTCCGCGAATATTATCTGGCGAATGGAAGCGCCGCCGCGCCGAATCCTACTGCCTGACTTCGACCGGAGTACCGACCTTGACCCGAGCGTAAAACATCTCCGCGGATTGCGCCGGCATGCGAATGCAACCGTGCGATGCCGGATAGCCAGGCAAAATCCCGATGTGCATGCCCACGCCATCACCGGTGAGGCGCATGAACCATTTCATCGGCGCGCCGATGTAGTGTGTACCGCTCGGCGCGGAATCAATCTTTAGGCTGACCCCTGAGCGCACGGTGCGACCGCCGCGATCCACGAAATTTCCATAGACGCTGGAGTGATGATCCTTGTCCTTTTCCAAAACCGAAAAATGGCCCGAAGGGGTCATCCCTGCGCGCTTGCCGGAGGAAATCGGACTGTCGATGGCCACATCCTCGCCGCGCAGCAAATAGGCGCGCTGTTTCGAGAGCGAAACGACAACGTGGGCCTGGTCCGGTGTGAGGGAATCGTAGACGCTTTGGTTAATGGTGACGGGCGGCTGTCGGTTAATTAGCTCGTTCGCTTTGCGCATCGGTGGCTTGGGCGCTGGCGTCGCACGTTGAGTGGGAGCGCCAGTCAGGTGAGAAACAGCGGGCCGTGCGGTCGCGGTCGGACGTGGTTTCTGGGCGAGAGAAGTCTGCGCAGCCGCGCACAGCGCGAATGCGGTAACGAGAGGCAAAGCCTTGGTGATCACGATGTTCAATTTCGAGCGTAACCTTGGACCCGATCGAGCCAACCTGCCAGCCAACGGGACTCTTTGCGAGCGGCGGGGGAGTTTTTTACACGTCGGGTCAGGACCTGCCGCGCCGAGGCACTGAAGGCTCGAGCCGCGCCGGGACCATCTGGATTTCCGTTCATATCTTGGAGGACTTGGAGCAACCCCCATCCTTGCCCTTGATATCGCTCGCTGTCGAGCACGCCTTCACCTTTAAAATTAACATAATCCACCAGCGCGTAGCATCCTTGGGGCGTGCTGGCCACACGCGCGAACCGCTCTTTTACGGCGGCCCGGTCGCCGGCTGGCGTCGCCGCGAGCATTTTTGGGAGCGCATTTTGCAGGCGTAGGACCAAAAATTCGGCCTGCCCATCGATGGTGTCGGCTAAAAACTGCCGAAGATTTTTCATCTCGGCGCCGCCTTGAGCCGCGAGAAATTCTGCGCGGGCGCGCCAAGGGCAGCCGTCGCGATTGGCGGTGACCACGTTCGGCAACTTTGCGTCACGTTTGGCGAGATAGGTCACGAGATCAGGAAAACTTTCTTCGAAAGGGCCGTGGGCGCCCTTTGGATACCAGATGAAATGTCCAATGCCGAGCGAGGGGAAATTTTCCCCCGCGTTCCACGAGGTCAATCCCGCAATGGTGCCGCCGCATTCGTTTTGCCAAACTTTCCGCCCGATCCGTGTCGCTTCCGCGCGCGAAAGTTCGATGGCCTGGAGCGAAGGCAGCGCCAGCGCGAGACCCATGCCCACGCTGAAGATGAGTGCGCGGCGCGATCTTGACGGAGGGAATTTCTCCACTAGCATGCCCACTTCTATGGCGTGCCGATGAGGGCAGGCCACTTTTCTTACCATGTTTATCAAAAATTCCTGCGTCATCGTTGCCTTGCTGGCTCTTCTTTCCACTGGATTTGCTCAAGGCACAACCGAACTCAAAACCGAAAAAGACAAAGTCAGTTACAGCATCGGCCTCGACATTGGCGGCACCTTTAAGAAGCAGGCCATGGACATCAATCTCGATCTGCTGGCGGCAGGATTAAAGGACGCCGTCGAAGGCAAAAAGGCATTGCTCACGGAGGATCAGGTGAAGGAGACGATGACGGCGTATTCGAAAACCATGATGGAAAAGCAGGCCGCGAAAGCGAAAGAAGATTCCGCGAAAAACGCCGAAGAGGGCAAAAAGTTTCTCGAAGCGAACAAAGGCAAAGAAGGCGTGAAAACGACCGCCAGCGGCTTGCAGTATAAAGTGCTCGCCGAAGGCAGCGGCGCTTCGCCTAAAGCGACGGACACCGTGATCGTGAATTATCGCGGCACTCTCATGAACGGGAAAGAATTCGACAGTTCCTACAAGCGGAACGAGCCGGCCACGTTCCCGGTGAATCAAGTGATCAAGGGCTGGACCGAGGCGTTGCAAATGATGAAGCCGGGCGCCAAGTATCAGCTCTTCGTTCCGACCGAGCTGGCCTACGGCGAACGCGGCGCCGGTCAGGATATCGGGCCGAACGAGACGTTGATCTTCGAAGTCGAACTCTTAAGCGTCAAGCCGGCGGCAGCCGCGCCTGCAGCAGGAGCGATGCCGGGGATGGACGCCAAACCTGCGGCGGATGCGAAATCAGCTTCGCCTGCGAGCGGCGCTCCTTCCGCGAAGCCCGCAGCCTCGATGAAGCCAGCCGCTTCGCCGAAGCCGACCGCGAAATAGCCGACAACGGTCGGTTAAGCGGGAGGCGTGGTCGATTGCCACGCCAACCGCGGCGCGTCGCTCCACAAATCTTCCAGGCTGTAGAAGTCGCGTTTCTCCGCGTAAAAAACGTGGACGATCACCTGCATGTAATCGAGCACGATCCACTGGCTGGTCGGGAAGCCATCCACCGCGGTCGGGCGAATCTTGTGAGTCTGCTTCAGTTGGCCTTCGATTTCGCCCGCGATCGCTTTCAGTTGCGGCTCCGAGGCCGCCGAGCAAATCACGAAAAAATCCGTGAAGGTGGAAATGCCCCGCAGATCCAAAACTACGATATCCTCCGCCTTCTTGTTTGAGGCGAGTTCGGCGCAGGTTTTCGCTAATTCTTCGGAGGTTATCTGAGGGTATCCTGGTAAAGATGGCGCCGCTGGATGATCTCCGCCACGGCTGGCGGTACGAGATAGCGAATGGACCGCCCTTCCGCAACCCTCTTTCTAATTTCCGTCGCCGAAATATCGATCGCACGCCGCAC
>JBDUAE010000019.1:0-14121 GCA_040004805.1 Chthoniobacterales bacterium
CCACGCTTCGAAAGGTCGAAAGTGGGCTGACTCGCTCGCGGGCCTTCGGATCGATCGTAAATTTTCGGGCGCGGCAAATCCGCCGGCCGGCGTTCTGCTGCGCGCACGGGTTTCTCCTGGCGAATCCGGCCGGACGCATGCGCGGCCGAGGCCGCCGGCGTTGGGCGCGGGGCTTCGCTCGGCTTGGAAACGGGCGTCGGCAGTGGGGTTGAAACCGGCAGCGGCGTAACCGCGGGAGCCGCCACTGGCGTGGCTTTGGGTGGCGGAGTCGGAGTAGTGACGGGCGTCGGAGTCGCCGTTGGCTTCGGTATCGCAGTCGCCGTGGGCTTCGGTGTAGCGGTGGCTTTCGGCTTAGCGGTCGCCCTCGGCTTCGGCGTCGCCGTCACCAATGGCTTCAACGTAGCGGTCGGTGTGACGACGACGGTGGGCCGCGGAACAGCCGTTGGTTCCGACTGTGTCGGTAAAGGCGTCGGGGGCGGGGTTTCCCTCGGCGTTGGTGTCGGAGTCGCTGTGGGGACGCGCCGTGGAGTGGAAGTGGTCGCCGGTGTTTCCATCGGTACCGGCAAGGCCATGCCGTCGCTGCTGCGTGGGACGTCCGGGGCCCGCGGCGGCGGCGTTGCCGTCGGCTTGGGAGTCGCCGGCTCCTCGTTTCCGAGCGGGGTGGGAAGCGGTTCCGCCGGTGAAGGTGAGCCGCGACGGATGGGAGCGGCCGCATCTTGGGCGAGAAGAAAAGCCCCAGGCGTAAACGTCAGAGCAAGGGCGAAAGCAAGATATCTGAGGTGATTCATCGAAGGCAGCGGCTCGAATCGAGCAGGCGGGATGGTAGTGCGGCCACCTTCTTTAGGTCAATACGTTTCACGCCGCCGGACTGCTTCCGGCTCCGGTATCGGAAATCCCATGGACGAACCCGAGCCGCCGCACTAGAAACAGCCTACACATGCCGCTCATCACACTTGCGCGTCCTGCGGTTACGATCGTGCACACCTCTGTTTTATGATTGGTTCCGGCACACAAGAACCTGCCTCCGAGGAAGAACCCGTGGCGTCGGCTCTGAGAGTGAGCCCGGTAGAAGGCCCATCGGACCTGGAATTGATGCAGGGCATCCAAGACGAAAAACCGGAGGCGCTGGAGCTGCTTTACGATCGTTACAATGGCATCGTGAAAGCGCTCATTCTCCGGGTGATTCATAATGAGGCGGAAGCGGAAGATCTCTTGCAGGAGATCTTCATGGAAATCTGGAACCAGGCGAAGAATTTTTCTGCCGCTAAAGGCAAACCCTTAGGGTGGATGGTGACGCTGGCCCGTCGCCGCGCGATCGACGGGCTGCGGAAAAAGCAGGCTTATTTACGGGCGGGTGAGAGATTACAGAACGAAACCGAGCAGCAGCCCAATGCGTGGGTGCACAATACGACTGAAGACGAAATCAGCTTCGGCGATACCCGCGTGCTCGTGCGCAAGGTGATCAACACTCTGCCGGAGGCGCAACAGCAGGCGATCGACCTGGCTTTTTTTCGCGGACTGAGCCAGCGCGAAATCGCCGCAAAAACGAATACTCCATTGGGCACCGTGAAGACGCGGCTGGAATTAGGCCTAAAGAAACTCTATGACGGATTAAAAGAGGTGAGAGATGAGCTTTGAAGAATTTCAAAATCAGGCGCGCCTATATGTGATTGGCGCGCTTGAAAGGGACGAGACCGAGGAATTCGAAGAAGCCCGAAAAGAGTTTGGCGAATCGGCCGATCGTTTCATCGCGCAATGCTACGACTTGCACGAGGCCTTTGCGCTCAGTCTGCAGCCGAAAAAATCTTCCGAGGCGTTAAAACAGCGCCTGATGTCGATGGTGCGCGAGCGGAAGAGCTGATCAATCCGCCGAGACCGAGGAGGCGCCAGCCGGCCCGGTTTTCATTTCCTGGAGGATAAACTCCTGCAGGAATCCGTAGAAGTTGATCTGGAAGAGCCCCAGATCGCGGCGCGATCCAATCGGCGAACGATAGTGATCGCAAAGCTCGTTGTCGGTGAAAGCGTATTTTGCAGCGATGACAAGGCGCGCTTGATTCAGCGCGCTTAACCACGCCTCGGCGTTTCGGGTCGGGATGCGGAGGGTGCAATTCGCGAAAGGCTTGGTGCAAGCATTCAGCATTTTCAGGTCTTCGCTCACCGTCTCGTTAGCGCTGCGAAAGAGCCGACGCAGTTCCGGTTCCACGTAAAGCTTCCACTCCGCACACAGCGTATCCTCCGTCCGCGCGGAAGGCAGACTGAAGATGCGTTCCTCCGCCGCCGGCACCCCTTCCGGGTTCGTGCTGTCGGGTACTTGGCGCAAAAGCTCGGCCAGAAATGGATCGAGCTCGGAAATTTCCAGCACGTTCTCGTGACGGCGAATCTCCATCAGCTCACGCGTTCCAAGGTGGCGAGAAGCAAATACCCGTGCAGCTGTTGCACGTAGAGCTCAGCCCGCTCCCGCAAACCGCTCCAGACAATCGAGCGCCCTTGCTCATGCACTTCCCTCATGTGCTGCTCCGCCTTCTCGTGAGTGAAGCCAAAGACCTTTTGAAAAACCATCGTCACGTAGCTCATCAGATTGACGGGGTCGTTATGCACTACGACCTGCCAGGGAAGATCGACCGCTTCTTCTGTGCGAGTCTCCTGTTCGATCACAGGACTGGCCGCACCCGAGGCCTGACTGCCAACCACCCACGCTGCACGCGCCGGAATGAGAAGTGGCTGCAAGGACGGGACTTCCCACTGACTCCGCCCTGGCTTCCAACTCATGGGCGAAATGCTAACATACCATGCCTTCAGTTCAAACGGCGGCTACGGAGAAACCTACCGCCGTCCCCGGTGGACAACGCGCTGAGGACGCGATCCTGCACTTCTGCCATCGCCTGCGATTGCCTAGCAGTGATGTCATTAAACCCGAGCAAGTGCAGAAATCCATGCACGAGATAGAGCCGGATTTCGTCCTCAACCGTGGAGCCGAATTCCCGCGCATTTTCCCGGGCGGTTTCGACGCTGATCACAATCTCACCGTGGTGAAATGTGAGGACGTCCGTCGGGCCCACGATCTTCATAAATTGGTGATGCAGAGAGGCCATGCGCCGGTCGGAAACCAGCACGACGCTGATCTCAGGCAGCGCCAGAACCGGCTCGAGCTCCGCTCCACGCACACGCCCACAAGCTTCGAAAGCGCGCTCCGCAAAATCCTGGAGACGCTCCAGATCCAGCCGCGTCTTGCGTTGCGCGTTCTTCACTCGAATCTCAGGCAACGTTTTCATCGGGCGCTCAAGTTCATCAGTTCGCGATAAAGCGCACTGAGTCGCGGCATCGCCAATCCCGCTGCCTGCGCGCGACGCAGCGGTTCGCCCCAGATGGCCTCTAATTCCAACGGTTGCCCCGCTTCGAAATCGATCAACGTGGAAGGCTTATACGCGCCCATTTTTTCTGTCCGTTTCATTTGCTCAAGCGCTTCCGCGGTGGGCAAATCGTAACCACATTGGTTCGCGGCCGCGATGACTTCGTCCATCAAAGCCAGCACCATCGCGCGCAAGCTTTCGTCCGCCAGAATCGCGGCGGTGTCGATTCCGCCCGCGGTTACGGCGAGCCCGTTAAAGGGAATATTCCAGACCAGTTTTCGCCAGCGCTCGCGCGCCAGATTTTCCGCGACGGTGCAAACCACACTGCAGCGCTTGAACTCCCACGAGACATCATGCGTCCGCGGCAACGGGTAACGTTGATACTCGCCCAGAACGATGCGGCCGCTGCCATATTGCTCGATCACCCCGCGTTCGGGCCGAGTGAGACAGACGAAGCAAAGCGCACCCATGACTCGGGCCGCGCCAAAATGGTCGGCCAGGAACTCCTCATTCCCGAGACCATTTTGCAACGTCAGGAGCATGGTTCCTGCACGCAGAAGCGGTGGGAGCAGCTCCAGCAAATCGCGGTTGGCCGTAGTCTTCACCGCAATCAAAACCAAATCGCACGGTCCGATCTCGGCGGTGGAATTGTAACACTTCACCTTCGCGAGTCGGAAATTTTCCGTTTTCCCCCGCACCCGAATTCCGAAACGCCGCACCGCGCGCAAATCGCCGCGCATCAGAAAATGCACATCACGGCCGTGGTAGGCTAATTTCGCGCCGTAGTATCCGCCAATCGCGCCCGCACCGACGACTGCAATGCGAAAATTCGGCAAAACGTAGCGCGCTCTCACCGCTACAAGGGCGGCCGCTGCTCCGCTTGGAAATTTCTGGTGATCAGCCGCGCGCCTTTATTGAAAGTAAGATAGGCCCAGGCCCACTGGAGCAGGACGGCCATGCGATTCCGGAAGCCAACCAGGAAAATCACATGGATGAACGCCCACGCCAGCCACGCGAGCAATCCGCTAATGTGGACGAAATTTAAATCCGCCACCGCTTTGTTTCGCCCGATCGTCGCCATGCTGCCCTTATTCCAATACCAGAAACGCTGCGGTTTCCGCCCATCGATGATCGCCAGAATATTGTGCGCGGCCTGCCGGCCCTGTTGCATCGCCACCGGCGACACTCCCGGCAGCGGCTTCCCGGTTTGATAAGGAAAATTCGCGAGATCGCCAATCACCTGCACTTCCGGGTGATCGGGGATCGAGAGATCGGGATTAACCAGCACGCGTCCGGCGCGGTCCACCGGCGCGCCTAACGACTTGCCAAGAGAGGAAGCCGCATTACCGGCAGCCCAAATTTTTACCCGACACGGAATGAACTTTCCCGCCACCTCCAGGCCATCCTCGGTCAAATTCTTGGCCTGCTCTCCCATAATCACTTCCACGCCCAGAGCTTCCAACTGCTTGAGCGCGCTCGCCGAAAGATCCTCCGGAAAAGAGGAAAGCACGCGCGGCGCGCTTTCGATCAAGATCACCCGCGCATCCGAAGGGTTAATGTGCCGAAAATCCTGCGCCAGAGTGTAACGCGCAATTTCCGCGATCGCCCCCGCCATTTCCACTCCAGTCGGGCCGCCACCGATAATGACAAAAGTCATCGCCGCCTTCCGCGCGTCGTCGTCGGCTATTTTATCGGCAAACTCGAAAGCGAGAAGAAGACGGCGTCGAATCTCAATCGCGTCTTCCAGACTCTTCAACCCCGGCGCCAGTTTCTCCCATTCCTCATGGCCAAAGTAAGAATGACGCGCCCCCGTCGCCACGATCAGAAAATCGTAGGGGATTTCGCGTTCGGTCGTCACCACCTTCCGCGTCTCGACCTCGATCGCGCGGACATCCGCGAGGACGATGTCCACATTCTCGTATTTGCTCAGGACGGCCCGGATTGGCGCCGCAATATCGGCCGGAGATAACGCCGCGGTCGCCACCTGATAAAGGAGCGGCTGGAAAAGATGGTAATTCGTCCGATCGATCACCGTCACTGAGACCGGTTGACAGGCGAGGGCCTTGGCTGCCTCCAAGCCTCCAAAGCCGGCGCCGATAATGACAACTTGCGGAAGTTTTTCCTCGCTCTCCATGGCGTGCACGGTCGGCAAAAGCGCGGTCGAGGCGAGAACTTTCCCCATTTTCGCTCAAAATATCGGACCAGCGTCGCGACACGGAAAGCGGTTGTCTCCCGACGAAAACCATCTATCTTCCGCGCCTTATGCCGAAAGCAATAGCGCGCAGCAAAACACGGAAAGCCGTGTCAAAGCGATTCAAGATCACTGGAACCGGCAAAGTTATGCGTCAGCACGCCTCGCGCCGTCATTTGCTTTCCTCGAAGAGCGGAAAGCTGAAACGCCACATGGCGAAGTCCGCCGTCGTCCACGAAACCGACGTCGCGCGGATTAAGATGAACATGCCTTTCGCCTAAAGGCGAAGCTTGTTTTCCATTACCCTCGGCCTTCGCCGCAGGGTCCTATTCGTCCGGAAAAGTTATCGGCCCCGGCGCCGTCTGCTTCGTCGTTGTTGTAGTTGTCGTCGTCCGCACCGGTCCCGTGGCCGGCCCGCGCGTGGGTGGCGGATACGGATAATATTCCTCATATCCCTCGGCCGGCGAACGGTAGAGGTCGCGCCGATTCTCCAGCGTGGTGCAGGAGACACAGCCGAGGATAAGGGGGAGCAATACGAGGCACTTCACGCGAGCGATGCGAACAGATGCCGATACCGGTGTCAACGCTCTCGGCGCCAAAAAAGACATCGTTGCGCGCCTCGCCTCTCTCGCTCAAATTGCGACTCCGTCAGGGGCTATGGACTGCGGACTTACGAACCCCGCCAGGGCAGGAATGCAGCAACGGTAGTTTGATCCTCTTTGCCGTAGTTCTCTGGCGGACTTTTTTTCTGGCGTCGCATGTCGCAGAGCATCATCCCCGAAGAACGAACTAACGGCGTCGATTTCTCCGACGAAGAGCGCGCCCGTTACTCCCGACACCTCATCATGCCCGAGGTCACGCTTGCTGGGCAACGGCGCCTCCGGGCTGCGCGCGTCCTCTGCATCGGCGCAGGCGGGCTGGGCTCGCCCGCTGCACTTTATCTCGCCGCCGCTGGGATCGGAACCCTCGGCTTGGTCGATGCCGATCGGGTGGAACTTTCCAATCTCCAGCGCCAATTGCTCCACGACACCGCTGCCACCGGGAAGAGCAAAATCGATTCCGCCCACGCGCGACTCGCGGCCGTGAATCCGCACGTGGATGTGCAAGGGCATGAAGTGCGGTTCACCGCGAAGAACGCCGAGGAACTCGTCTCCGCGTACGATGTTATCATCGATGGTTCGGATAATTTCCCGACCCGCTATCTCTCAAACGATGTCTGTGTTTTTGCGCGCAAACCGAACATCTACGGTTCAGTCTTTCGCTTTGACGGCCAGGCCTCGGTGTTCGCACCGCATCTGGGTGGCCCGTGTTACCGCTGCCTCTTTCCCGAGCCGCCCGCGCCGGGTACGGTTCCAAGCTGCGCGGAGGCCGGGGTGCTGGGAGTTCTGCCTGGCATCATCGGGATGCTGCAAGCGATCGAGGCGCTCAAGCTCATTCTCGGGCTGGGCGATTCCTTGGTCGGCCGGCTCCTTCATTTCGATGCTTTGAAGATGAAATTTCGCGAGTTCAAACTCCGGCGCGATCCCGAATGTCCGGTCTGCGGCGAGCAACCAACCATCACCGCCCCGATCGACTACGAGAGATTTTGCGGCACTGCTAATTCCGAGTCAGCGCAGGATGGACTGGAAATCTCGGTGCGCGAGTTGCACCAAATAATCGAAGCGCGTGAGCCTTTCGTGCTGCTCGACGTTCGTGAGCCACAGGAGTATGAAATCGCCTGGATCGACCGCGCTAAATTAATTCCGTTAGGCGAATTGCCTTCGCGCCTGGGCGAGTTGCAACGCGACACTCGCTTGGTGGTGCATTGCCACAGCGGCGTTCGCAGTGCGCACGCGGTGCAGCTCTTGCGGGCGGCGGGGTTCGATCAAGCCGTGAATCTTTCCGGCGGCATCGACGCCTGGTCGGTGGAAATCGATCCGAGCGTTCCGCGCTACTGAAGCTGCCTTGGCAGCGAATCGATTTTAGCGCGCTTCCGCGAGAATTTTAGCCATCGCGCCATTGGCTGGCGGGACGCCATTCCAGCGCGCCAGCAACTCGCCGCGACCATTGAAGAGGAACACCACCACCGCGTCGTTTTCGACCGGAAGCCCAAGCTGACCAACCGCTTTCCCGTCGAAATCTGCGATCGCATGCAGATCGCCGCGAGGATCGTGCGTGATCTTTCTCTTCGCGTAATCCGGCAGGAGCTCTCGAGCTTCGACCCCGAGCCGGTTTCTGATAATCGCACGGGTCAAACCTTGGAAGGGTCCGGGGAGTTTGCCCTGAAAATTAACCAACGTCACATAGCGATATTTCTCGCTCCCGACGTAGCGATCCGGCACCAAATCCGCCACCTTTCGCGCCTTATCTTCATCCGCGCGCGTGACCACGGTCACAATCGTGACATGGCCGTCGCTCGTGGAAAGATTGGTCCCGTCCACATCCTGAAACGAGAGATGGTAAACGCCGCCCGGTTTCAGTTCCCCCGCAGATAAATTAAATGCGCTCGCGAAGAGCAAAATGAGCACGAGGCGCAGAAGGGAATCTGTCATCACTGCACGGTGGCGATAATGTCCAGCCTGACAAGTTTTCGCCCGGAACAGACTGCCGGTCCGCCCTTTTCTTGTTATCTTGCGATCGTGCACACTCTTTTTTCTCGTGGCGCTGGACTCATTCTAACGCTCGCCGTTTTCG
Source organism: Chthoniobacterales bacterium (assembly GCA_040004805.1). GTDB lineage: Bacteria > Verrucomicrobiota > Verrucomicrobiia > Chthoniobacterales > UBA10450 > JACCTI01. Next base: position 8,215 of record JBDUAE010000019.1, read on the forward strand.
TCGGATGCGATCGCATGATCACGCCGCGGTCGGCCCAGCTCATCCGCGATGCACGCCGCAAGGCCACCGAGGGGGAATTCATGGCTGCAATTAATCTCTACGAGAACGCGCTCGACGGCTCCGCGGAATCCGCGGACGTCCACTATCAAATGGCCCTGCTCTACGACGACAAAATGAAGGAGCCGCTCCATGCCCTTCATCATTTCAAACGCTATCTCACCCTCGCTCCGAACGGGCCGCATGCCGCGCAGGTGAAAGACCTGATGAAACGCGATGAGTTGGAACTAATCACCGACTCCGCTGGCGACTCCGTTTTGACCCGCGGCGAGGCCGGGCGCCTACGGAACGAAAACCTGACCTTGCGAAAGAAATTGGAAGAACGCGTCGCCGCGCCGCGGGCGCCGGGCAATGCCAATAAAACCGCAGCGAAGAAAGGCGAGCCCGCGCCGCCGCGGACGCATGTAGTCCAAACTGGCGACACCCTCTTTTCGCTTTCGCGCCAGTACTACAATTCGCCTGACCGCTGGAAAGACATTCTGCGCGCGAACAAAAAGAACGTCGACGACCCGGGAAAATTAAAAGTCGGGCAAACTCTAACTATCCCGTAAAGTCTTGTGAGCGAACGAACAGAGAGAAACATGCGCGTATTTTCCAAGGAATTTCCGATTCAAAGGTAATGACTGCCATCATCCGAATTGCTCCCGATGTCGGCTGGCTACCCGTCAGTTTTGTAAATGTCTTTTTCATCGGCCGGCCCGGTGGAAGTTGGCTCCTGGTGGACGCGGGACTGCCCAGGCGCGCCAAACAAATTTTCGCAGCTGCGGAAGCGCGGTTCGGAGCCGGCGCCAGACCCGAAGCCATTATTCTTACCCATGGACATTTCGATCACGCGGGTTCCGCCGCAGAATTGGCGCGGCGCTGGGAGGTGCCGATTTACGCCCATCGCCTCGAAGAACCTTATCTGACCGGGAAATCGTCCTACCCACCACCCGACCCGACCATCGGCGGTGCGATGGCCTTTCTCTCGCGCTTCATGCCCTCCGGCGGGACCGATCTTTCAGGGATGATTCAACCATTGGAAAAGCAGGGCCTGCCCGCCGTCACTGGCTGGGAATGGCTGGCTACGCCCGGACATTCGCCGGGCCACATTTCCCTCTTTCGGTCTGCGGATCGGGTGCTTCTGGCGGGTGATGCTTTCGCCACGATGAACATGGATTCGTGGCGCGGCCTTATTACCGGACACCAGGTGCTGGCGCGAGGTGGGGCCCCTTTCAACTGCGATTGGGAGGCGACTCGCGCTTCTGTGAAAAGCTTGGCCGCGCTTCATCCTAACGTCGTCGGCTGCGGGCACGGCATCCCGATTTCTGATCCTGATCTCCCAGCGCGGATGACCCGCTTTGCCGAACGCTTTCGCGCGCCGCAGCGTGGCCGTTATGTCCGCGAGCCGGCGCGCGCAGATGAGAATGGTGTTGTCTCACTCCCACCCGCGCCCTTCGATGCCATTCCGTTTGCGACCGCGGGATCGCTCATCGTCGCTGGAATCGCTCTGGGCGCTGGATTATCCGAGCGCAAGCGGGACTAGTGCGGCGCTCCGCCCGGTGCCGGCGCCGGATCATCAAATCCCGGCCGGCTCGCGAAACTTTGCGGTGCAGTTGCGCCGTTTCCGGTGAACATGCCGTTCGCCGAATTGCCCACGCCCGGAATGCCAGTGTTGTAATTCGGATTATCGGTATAGACATGGGCGGCGCCGCCGTTTCCGCCGATGAATACGACCACGGAGGGCTGGATCGTGATGGTATGCGCCGCGAGATCAATTCGGGTGCCGCTATTCAAAACGGTGTTCGCCACGAAATTGAGCTCGCCGTTGCTACCGGTCGCGTATAGCCGAATTAATGTGTCAGCCGACAGCGTGCTGTTACCGATATTCAATTGCCCGTTCGCGCCAAACGCGCCTGCTTTGATGACATCGGCAGCCATGATGGAGCGATTGCCGGAGTTCGCGTCGCCTCCAATATTGACGTTCCCGCCGTCGCCTTGATGGCGGATGTCGATCGTCCCGCGAGTGGCTTCTGCGCGACCGTTGACGTTAACATCCGTGTTGGCGCCCGTGGCCAGGATGGTGATTTTCCCGCCGGGACCGGTCGAAGCCGCATCGAGCAAGGCCAGAAGCTGGCTGCTATTACCGACATTAATCGCGACCGTGCGCGGGCCTGGCGTCGGAGCCGGGGCCGAACGACCGCTCGTTAGGGTAATATTGCCGCCACGTGCACTGTGACGGCGCGGGGTGGGTGTCGGCGACGGGAAAGGATCGTTCGAAGAAACTTCGATCCGCGAATTAACCGACACTGTGCCCGTAGTGGAATTCAGAACCACCGCGCCACCATTCCCGCTCCCGCCAGAGACACTCCGCGAATCGTAACCGGTAGTCGCTTCCACATCCGTGCTTACCGTGATGTCACCGGCTGCGTTGACCGTAAAAGTCCCACCGTTGGCGGAAGAGAAGCCCGGGAAGGAAGAACCAGCGCCGCCATTGAGCCGGACTGCGCCCACAATCCCGCCGGGACCAATCGTGAGAGTGCTGGAATTGATCGTGAGGGCGCCGCCGTTGGTCGCCATGCTAATATCGGCGTTGGCATTCACACCGTTAAAATCAATTCCGCCCGCGGACATGACGGAGGGCGCGGTCAGAGTGTGGAGCAGGTCAATCGGCGCACTGAAAGTCCCAACGCCGAAACGCCGAATTCCGCCAGCCCCCGCAGCGATGAGCGTGTTCGAGAAAACGTCCGTGCTCGCCAAGGTCCCGGCGTTAATATCACCTACCGCGCGCACCATTCCAAGAACTTCGAGGCTGCCCGGAACCGTGATGCTGCCGAGCGAATCGACCAGAACCGATCCAATTACGCCCGTGGGCAAACCCAAACCATTCGAGTCATCGATGTAGGCCTGGAGATTGGGCGAAAGCTGGCCGTCGCCAAGAGTGATATTCGCGGCCCGGACCAGGATCGACGCGGGATTGCCGACGACGCGCGTTCCATTCCCAGTAATATGCGGACTGTCGATTACAAATAACGCATCCCCCCGCGTGCTTTTGAGATCACCGGTAATATTAAACGCGATATTTCCCCCGGTTGTAATCGCACCCAACCCGCTAATCCGGGCAGTGATGCTGTCCGCGGTCAGAGAACCGCCGATCGTGACGTTAATGTTGCCGCCAGTGCCAATGGTAGCGCCATTCGCCAGAACGACGGAAAGATCCAGACCGGACCCCTGTCCCAAGCTGTCGGCTAATGAGACATCGTTCGCCGCATTCACCGTGACGTTTGCCCCGCTGCTTAGAGTTGAGCCGTCGAGAAATGCTCTGGCCGCGAGCGTGCCGCCCGTGATCCCGCTGTCGGATTGCAGAAAGACATTAGCGCCACTGCCGGCGTCGCCGCTTACTTGGGTGTCAAGATTGGCGGAGTTGCCCAGAGACATCGGGCCGCCCGAGGTGAGAGAAATATTCCCGCCGCTGGCCAGGTCGCTCGCGTCCGTGAAGAGACTGAGGAAATTGGTGATACTAAAGCTAGAGCCGGCGTCGATCGTGATGTTCAGCCCCGTGGTGCGCCCGTTATTCCGGCGCCCTACTTCCAAGCCTGCGAGCCGGATGGAACTACCCGCGCGGATGTCCACGTTACCGCTCGAATTCGTCACCGGAATGGGGCCGTCTCCGCTCAGATTGAGAAACCCTCCATTGATGTCCCGCAGAGCTGAGAGACTCACCGTTACGCCCTTCAGCGAAACACTAGTATTGAGGCCGAGGTTCAAATCTCCGGCCGAAGCGATCTGAATCGTCTCTGCCCGGATCGAAGCGAAACTGCCGTCCAGGCTAATCGAAGGAGCTGGCGGGGGGGCACCATTCGGTCCGGGCCCGCCCACTAAGTTGGAGATGATGACCGTGCCGCGATCCGCCACGATCTCGCCATCTGCCGTGATATCACCGCCATCGCTGGTAATTCTGATCGTACCTCCGAGTCCCGGAGCACTTCCATTTAAGTAGGAGAGAAGATGCGACGTATTGCTCAGAGTGATGGCGCTCCCAGTCGTTAGACTGCTGTGCAGGGTGATGTCGCCGCCGCTCGCGCTCCGGCGAATCGCTTGTGCACTCCCGGGATCGGCGTCGTTCGACGAAACCTGAATCGTAGCGTTTACGCTCAGCGCCCCACCAGCATTGAGGGTGACGCTCCCGCCGGCTCCGCCGAAACCCAATCCCACCAAATTCGGATCGTTCAGTCCTGTGGTCGCCGAGATGTTCTCACCCACGAAAATGCTGTTGTTGCTGTTGACGACAAAAATTCCGCCGTCACCTCCTTTGCCATCCGCCGGGCTCCAATCAAAGCCGAACCCATCCGCGCCGTCGAAGTTCGCCGAGCCCAAGCCTATCTCGGCGTCGAAGCGGAGATTATCGACGTTAAGTGTAAGCCGCCCGCCGGCAAAACGACCATCCGTGCCAAAAAACCGGTTGCCGCTAAAATCGATCCCACTCGACGCCACAATGGTCGAGACCGTGATCGTATGTTGGAGGTCCGAGCCGCCGGGAATTTCCACAAATGGAGTGATGCCACCGCTTCCGACGTAAAGAATGCCAGTAGGGCTGAAGATCGTGGGAATCGCCGTTTGATTCGCCGTGATATCACCACCCGCCGTGGCCGTTCCAAAGCCGGTCAACAGGCCGCCGACGGTAATCGTCTGGCCAGCGGTCACGTTGACCACGAAGAGAGTGCCGCCCACGTTGACGGTGGACCCTGCCGTCAGGTCACTCGTGATCACATCTCCACGCGCATCGAAGAGGCCACCGGCCGAAATGGTTCCGGCGATGGTCCGCCCGTTGTTGACGATCGGAATTTCCACCCCGAAAACATAGATGTCGCCGGCCGAGATCAGCTCAAGATTTGTCGCCGAAAAGGCGATATCCGCCGCCTGAATCCCGCCCAGCCCGGCTTCAAATCGCGTGCGCTCGGCCGCAGGATTGAAGACGATCGTAAATGTCGGGCTGACCTGTCCACCTATTGGGTTCGGGACGAAAATATTAATCGTATCCGCCACCGCATCGAAACGGCCCACCTGCGAAAAGATGGTTTGGTCGCCACCCGCCGGATTAAGGTTCAGCGTACCCGCCGCATTTAACGACACGCTGATGTCGGTAAATGTACCGGCCGAAAATTGCGCGGCGTTGAAAGCGATATCGCTCAACGATGTGAGGTATATTCCGCCGGCCGTGACGAGGCCGCTCCCCGCGAGAAAATTGCCGCCGCTGAACGAGCTGAAGTTCACCGTGTTGACGGCGCCGTTGAGCTGCACCGTCCCTTCGCTGTAGAGCCGCAAATCCGCCGACGCGTCGATTGCGGAGTCGATCGTCAAGTTCGATCCGAGACCGCGGGCATAGATAAAGAGACGTTCGATCTGGAAGGAGACATTCGCGCCTAACGTGATCGACCCGTTCTGCGTTGCGAGCAGGAGCGTATTAATGCCGGCAAAAGTCAGCACCCCGCCAGCACCCCCACTAGTCAGGTCGCCGATCGAGACCAGGCCGAGATTGAAGACGCCGCCGTTGGAGGTGTCGATCGTCGGATTGCCGGCCAGTTGCAGAGTGAGGAACTTGAACACCGCCATTTGATTAAGCTGACTCGAGGTATCCGGGCCTCCTTCAAATCCGCTGGCGGTATCGAAGGTGGAAGTGGTGCCGAAAAGCCAATTCGTGCGTGAGCCATCCTGGGTCTCATCGCGGAAGATGGTTGAGTAAAACGTTTCGCCATTCCGCGTGATCGCGGGATCGGTTTTTATCACCGTTGCGCTGTCGATGACGGACAAGTTCGACGAGGTGATCACAGGGGGAGTGCCAAACTTGCTTGGAGTCGGCGACGGACTCGG
>JBDUAE010000216.1:0-4163 GCA_040004805.1 Chthoniobacterales bacterium
TTCCTTCCAGCCTAACGATCAGTGGCACGGGCAGATTCACCGCCTTCACCGCATTTACAATGCCTTGGGCGATGACGTCGCACTTCATGATCCCGCCGAAAATATTGACCAGGATCGCCTTCACCTTTTCGTCCGACACGAGCAACTTGAACGCCTGCGTGACCTGTTCTTCGGTCGCGCCACCGCCGACATCGAGGAAGTTCGCCGGACTGCCGCCGTAAAACTTAATGATGTCCATCGTGGCCATGGCCAACCCGGCGCCGTTGACGAGGCAGGCGATGTTGCCATCGAGACCGATATAATTCAGGCCGTACTTGGAGGCTTCGACTTCCCGCGGATCTTCCTCGGCGGTGTCGCGCATGGCGGCGACTTCGGGATGGCGATAGAGCGCGTTGTCGTCAAAATTAAACTTGGCATCGAGCGCGAGGACTTCGCCCTTGTCCGTCACGACCAGGGGATTCACTTCCACCATCGAGAGATCGAGCGCGAGAAAAGTGCGATACAAGCCATCGAACAATTTCGAGGCCTCCTTGATTTGCGCCGAGGTAAAATTCAATTCCTTCGCGAGCTTGCGCGCCTGAAAAGGCTGCAACCCGGCGAGTCGATTCACCGGTTCACGCAAAATCTTCTCCGGCGATTTCTCCGCCACCGCCTCGATTTCCACGCCGCCTTCCGTGCTCGCCACGATCATGGGCGCACCCGTCGCGCGATCGAGCAGGATGGCAAAATAGACTTCGCGTTCAATTTCCACTGATCGCGCGACCAGCACCGTGTTCACGACGCGTCCGGCCGGGCCCGTCTGATGAGTGACGAGCGTTTGACCGAGCATCTTCGACGCGATCTCACGCGCTTCTGCGGGGGATTTGCAAAGATGGACGCCACCCTTGAAACCATTGGTGAAAGTCCCCTTCCCGCGTCCGCCGGCATGGACTTGCGCCTTGATCACGAGGTCCGTCGTGTCCAATTCCCGCGCGGCTGCTTCCGCTTCATCCGCCGTCCGCACTGCCTTACCCGCGGGTGTGGCGACTCCGAATTTTTGGAGCAATTCCTTCGCCTGGTATTCGTGAATATTCATGAAGCAAAGTCCGCGCCCCACTAAGCCTTTGAACCGCGGGCGCGGCAATCGATTTTCTTTCCCGGCGACGCCTCTCGCTAAGGGACGCCCGAAAAAAGCGTGCGAGACACGCACCCGTCGCGATTATCATCTGGGATGAAATTTACCTATTACGGCCACGCTTGTTTCGGGGTCGAACTTGCCGGCCACACTCTGCTTTTTGATCCTTTCATTTCCCCGAATCCACTCGCGAAGGAGATCGACGTGAAGAAGGTCGCGGCGGACTTCATTTTGGTCTCGCATGGACACGGCGACCACCTCGCCGACGTGGTCGAAATCGCAAAACGCACCGGAGCGAAAGTGATCGCGCCCTTTGAGGTAGGAGATTGGCTGGAGTCGAAAAAAGGGGTGAAGAATGTGCAGGCCATGAATCACGGCGGCGCTACCTCGACCCCCTTCGGGCGGATTAAATTAACCGCCGCGATCCATAGCAGTTCGCTGCCGGATGGCAGCTACGGCGGCAATCCCTGCGGCTTCGTCGTCGAAAGCGCGGACGGCAATTTCTATTACTCTGGGGACACTGCTTTGACCATGGACATGAAACTAATCGGCGAGACGATAGAGCTGCGCTACGCGGTCCTGCCGATCGGCGATTTTTTCACCATGGGAATCGATGACGCCATTCGCGCGGCCGATTTCGTGGGCGCGAAAACAATTGTCGGCGTCCATTACGACACTTTCCCGCCGATCAAGATCGATCATGAAGTCGCGCTGAATCGCTTCCGCGCGGCCGGCAAAGAGCTGCTGCTGCCAAAAATCGGGGAGACAATCGAACTTTAGCCGACATCAATGCGGCGACGGTTTCCAGAGGTGGAAGGTGTAGGTAAAAACCACGTAGCCCATGATCCGCTCGGGATGGTAATTCGCGAAATAGATCGCGGGGTTCACCTGTAGATCCTTGGTGAGATTGATCGTCGTTCCTAGCGTGACCGAATTTTCACGTCCACTTTGGAAATCAATCTGGGCTCGCCAGGTCTCATTGAAGTCGTAGGCGTAGCCGAGGATGGCTTCGTTCTTCCGGCCCGCTCGAATGGCGCCGACGATGAATTTGTGATGCTTCAGATAATATCCGCCTTCGAGAAAAGGCTGAGGATCGACGCCCGAGCGCGGCGACCAATTGATAAACCCGGCCGAAAGCAGCCACGGTTCTTTTCGCAGGAATGCGACTTCTGCGCCAAAGATTTGCTCGTTAGGCTGAAATCCCTGAAAGACCGCGATCTCGGCAAAATTCGTCAGTCCGATCTCAGCCTGCACCTCGTAAGGATTCGCGATTCGCTTATCCTGCACCTGGAAGCTCAGCGAAAGATCGCCAGGTTCCTCCAGTTCCGGGGTCACGATCTGACTCAAACCTTTCGTCGTCGCCCATGTTCGAGCGGCCAGACAAAAACAAAGTGCCAGAGCGCTCGCGAGCGCAATACCGAAACTCCGGCGACAGCGTGGAAGCGACCTCGCTACGTTGGCCATCGCTTGGAAATGCCAGAAAGGGCGGGTCGCGTCAAAAGACTTCACCTTCAATCTTCGCGCCTGGCGAATTCGCCTTGACGATTCCGCGCTCGCGCGGAGTTCCTAGACGTGCCTGAACCCGGAGCGACGCCCCCGACCTCCGGATTTCGCGCACGGACGCTGCAACGACTCAAGTTCTGGGTCTGGTTACAAGAACACGCTCGCCCGAGCGATCTCCAACTCACCCTGGTCTGGGCGGGCATCATTGGTTTCGGTGGGGCGCTGTGCTCGATCGGCTTTCGCCTCGCGACCGAGGCGGTTCATCGCCTCTTTACCGGCAGCGACGAGCCGGGGATGGCGGAAAGTTTTGGCCAACTCTCCGTCCCTTGGCGGATTCTCATCCCAGCAGTGGGCGGGTTGATCGCGGGCGCAATCATGCACTGGGGATTGCGTTGGCGGGGCCAGGTGACGACGACCGATTACATGGAAGCCGTCGTTCTCGGTGACGGCAAAATCTCCGCCCGGCGCAGCTTGGTAAAATGCCTTTCCGCACTTTTCACGATCGCCTCGGGCGGCTCGATTGGTCGGGAGGGACCGCTCGTGCAGCTCTCCTCCCTGCTCGCGTCGGCCGTCGGTCGGTTACAAAATTGGACGACGCCGCGGCTGCGTTTGCTCGTGGGCTGTGGCGCAGCCGCGGGGATTGCTTCTGCCTATAATGCGCCGATCGCCGGCGCACTCTTCGTCGCCGAGATCGTTCTCGGATCGGTGGCGATGGAAATCTTCGGTCCGCTGGTTTTTTCCTCGGTCATCGCCACGCTGACGGTGCGCGGATTTATTGGAGGCAGTCCGCTCTACCAGATCCCGCCGTTTCGCCTGAACGGAAACTGGGAAATCGTTCCCTACCTCTTGTTAGGGCTGGCCGCCGGCACGATTGCGCCCTGGTTTATCCGTTTGCTCCAGCTGAGTGAGCGCCTGGTGGCCAGAGTAAAGGCGCCGGTTTACCTGAAAATGTGCGTCGGCGGATTGATCGTGGGCCTGCTCGCAGCGGTGCATCCCGAGGTATGCGGGAACGGTTACAGCGCAGTCAACGCCATCCTGCGTGCGCAATGGACCTGGGAAGTGCTCGCCGTCATCCTCGTCTTCAAAATTCTCGCTACCAGTGCCACCTTCGGTTCCGGAGCGGTCGGCGGCGTTTTCACGCCCACGCTTTTTGTCGGCGCCAGCCTCGGCTATCTCTTCGGCCAGGCCGGGCAACATTTGCCCGGACATCTCGTGATCAATCCCGCCGCGTTCGCGCTCGTGGGGATGGGTGCGTTTCTCGCCGCCACCGCGCACGCGCCGATCATGGCCATCATCATGATTTTCGAGCTCACGCTCGATTACCAAATCATCCTCCCGCTCATGCTCGCCTGCGTGGTCGGTTATTACACCTCGGTCAGCATCGAGAAGCGTTCGATCTACGCGGAAGCGTTGAAACGGAAAGGCGCGGGCGATTACCGGAAGCAACTCGCGGAACTTCACGTGCGCGATTTGATGCGACCGGACCCGGTCACGGTTTCTTTCCACGCGCCTTTCGCCGAGATCGCGGAGAAATTCGTCGCCACTC
>JBDUAE010000217.1:0-4161 GCA_040004805.1 Chthoniobacterales bacterium
AGCTTCCGAAAAGCCGCCCGAATTTCGCGGAAAGTGACGGATGGCTCGTCGAGTTCGAGATAAACGAGGTCGTGGTTGCGATCGACTTTATAACGCAAGCCAGGAAGCGTCTCCAATTCGTGATCCAACTGGAGCACCGTGTTCAGATCGCGCACGCCCGCCGCGTATACTTCGAGTTCGAACATGGACGCAACTTTAGAAGTGGCGGACCCGGGATGCAAAAGCCTTTGTCCCAAGCGCGGTTTGGTTGCGCAGGCCGCAGCCATGCGATAAAAGGAGCAACGATCCCGCCCATGAAAAACACGCTTCGCCTGCTCGCGCCTCTCTCATTGTTCGCTGCGGCTTTCTTATTCGGAAGTTGCGCCGGTCCGACGGGCGGAATCCAAAACTCGCGTCAGGGAGCCGCTGCCGCCGCTTCGATTGCCGCCGAGGCCCCGGGCGATTACTACATCGGCCGGCGTTACTTCAAACCGCAGTTCAAGGTCTGGGGCTACCTCCGCAGGCCAGGCCAGCCGTGGAGCACTGCGCAACTGGTGATGCTGAATGAGAAGCAGAAGCTCGCGCCCGATCGGGAGGCGAATAAGCTCGGGAGCGATAACAACTACGAGTACAAACTCTACGGCGACTTCAGTGGCGACAAGGTTTACGAGCCCGCGAGCAACGGCATGTATCCCGAGTTTGTGCTAAAAAACTACGAGCTCGTCTCGGCGAATCCACCGTCCATCTTCAAGAGTCAGCGCACCGGTAGCGCCAGCCGTGACTGGTTTGAAAAGCCCGAATAGCGGCGAGAAGAAAAAGCCCGCGCGCGATCTCCTCGCGGAGGAGTTCTTGCGCTTCCTCGAAGTCGAACGTAACGCGTCGCCGCGCACCGTTGTCGCCTACCGTCAGGCGCTGGCCGCCTTTCACGCCGTCGCGCCCGCGTGGAAGAAATGCACGGCGGATGACTTCCGCGATTACCTGTTCGAGGCGATGAAGAAACGCCAGGCGCGTTCCTACATCCGGCTGCAATTTTCCGCCTTTCGCACCTTCTACCGTTTTCTGGTGGAGCGAAAAGGCGTGCGCCGCGATCCCGTCCGGGAACTGGAACTGCCAAAAGCGGACAAAAAACTGCCACTAGTCCTAACCCGGCTACAAATTGACGAACTTCTCTCCGCGCCACTGCGGGTTCCAAAAGAGCGCGGCGCCCCCGTCTGGATGCCGTTGCGCGACGCCGCCATCATGGAAATTTTTTACAGCAGCGGTCTCCGCCTTAGCGAACTGGCCTCGCTCAATATTGCCGACGTCGACATCTACACCGAATCCATCCGCGTCCTCGGGAAAGGGCGGAAGGAGCGCGTCTGCCCAGTCGGCGCGCCCGCACTCGAAATCGTCTCCCGTTATCGCGCCGCCGCCAAAGTGCAAAGCGGCCCCCTCTTCATCAATAAAACACGCAGCCGCATTTCGCCGCGTTCGATTTGGCTAATCCTGAAACGCTATTTGCGGCACACGAGCATTCCGATTTCGCTCAGCCCGCATAAACTGCGGCACAGCTTCGCCACGCACTTGTTAGACGGCGGCGCCGATCTCCGCAGTGTGCAGGCGTTGCTCGGCCACGCCAGTCTTTCGACCACGCAAATTTACACCCACGTCACGGTCGAGCGCCTCAAGCAGGCCTACGACAGCGCCCACCCGCGGGCGTAGCCGCGCCAGCGCTGTTCTAGCTCGCGCTGGCGGCTTCGCTGTTCTGCGGCTCCGCCACGTGGAAAGCCAGTTTGCCATCCACGACGGAAACTTCGACCAGGTCGCCACCCTTGACCGCTCCCTTGAGCAACTCCTCCGCCAGCGGATCTTCCAGATAACGCTCCACGGCGCGTCTCATCGGGCGTGCCCCATAAGTTGGATCGTAACCTTTCTCGATCACGAATTCGTGCGCCGTCTGGTCGAGCGAAATTTCGATTTCCTTGATCCGGAGCCGCGCCTTCACCTTGTCCACCTCGAGATCGACGATCTTGAGCAAGTCGGGCTTGGTCAGGGTGTGGAAGACGATGATCTCATCCAGTCGATTAAGGAACTCTGGTTTGAAGACGCGTTTCGTCTCTTCCAAAATTTTGCCGCGCATGGTCTCGTAATCGCCGGAATCGCTCGGCGCGCCAAAACCCAGTGTCGTCTGTTTTTTGATCAAATCCGCGCCCACGTTCGACGTCATGATAATAATCGTGTTACGGAAATCGATCTTCCGGCCTAACGAGTCAGTCACTTTGCCGTCTTCCAAAATCTGGAGGAGCAAGTGCATCACATCGGGGTGCGCTTTTTCGATTTCGTCAAAGAGCACCACGGAATACGGCCGGCGCCGGACCGCTTCGGAAAGCTGCCCGCCTTCCTCGTAGCCGACATAGCCCGGAGGCGAGCCGATCAAACGCGAGGCCGTGAATTTTTCCATGTACTCCGACATGTCGATCTGGATGAGCGCGTCCGAGTCGCCAAACATGAATTCGGCCAGGGTGCGCGCGAGGTAAGTTTTGCCGACACCGGTCGGTCCCAGAAAAACAAAGGAGCCAATCGGTCGCCGCGGATCCTTCAAATCCGCGCGCGAACGGCGCAACGCCTTACTGATCGCGGTCACCGCTTCATCCTGCCCGATGACCCGCAGCTTCATGTCGCCTTCCATCGCGAGGAGCTTGGCGGTTTCTTTTTGCTCCATTTTTTGGAGCGGCACTCCCGTCATCTTCGAGATGATGTTCATCATGTCGTCGGCGCTAACGAGCACTTCCTTCTCTTCCCTCTCTTCGCGCCATTGCGCGAGAATTCCTTCGAGGCGATCCTTTGTTTGCTTCTCTTTGTCGCGTAAGGCAGCGGCTTTCTCGAAATCCTGCGCCTTGATCGCGCCTTCTTTTTCCAGGCGAATCTCTTCGATTTCGCGCTCGATTTCCTTCACGTCCGGCGGACGGGTCATGGCGTTGATACGCGCACGCGCACCGGCTTCATCCATGACATCGATCGCCTTGTCCGGCAGGAATCGGCCAGTGATATAACGGTCGGAAAGTTTCACCGCTAGCTCGAGGGCCTCGTCGGTTAATTTCGCCTTGTGGTGCGCTTCGTACTTCGGTCGCAGCCCTTTCAAAATCTGGATCGCTTCATCCACCGTCGGTGCTTCTACCTTCACGGTTTGGAAACGCCGCTCCAACGCCGCGTCTTTCTCGATGTACTTCCGGTACTCGTTCAACGTCGTCGCGCCCACACACTGCAACTCCCCACGACTCAACGCCGGCTTGATAATGTTGGACGCGTCCATCGCGCCCTCCGCGGAACCGGCGCCCACAATGGTGTGTAACTCATCGATAAAGAGGATCACGTTTTTCGAGCGCCGGATTTCATCCATCACCGCCTTGATCCGCTCTTCAAATTGCCCGCGATATTTTGTGCCCGCGACCATGAGCGCGAGATCGAGCGTGATGACCTTCTTGTCTCGTAATAGTTCGGGGACATTGCCGCCCGCGATTTCCTGCGCCAAACCTTCCGCGATCGCCGTTTTGCCGACACCGGCTTCGCCAAGCAAAACCGGATTGTTTTTCGTCCGGCGGCAGAGCACTTGAATGACGCGCTCGATTTCGTTGTGACGTCCGATCACGGGATCGAGTTCACCCTTTTTCGCCAGCTCGGTGAGGTCGCGTCCAAAAGCCCGCAATGCCGGCGTCTTGACGTCTTTCTTTCCTCCCGCTGATGGCTCGCCACCACCATTTTCCTCCGCTTCCGGGGGAGTGAAATTCGGATCGAGTTCCTTCAGAATTTCATTCCGCGTCCGCTCGATATCCACTTCCAGGCTCTTCAAAACCCGGGCCGCCACCCCTTCGCCTTCACGCAGGAGTCCGAGCAGGATGTGCTCCGTGCCGACGTAGGAATGATTGAGCGCCTTCGCTTCTTTACCAGCCAGGGCGAGAACTTTTTTCACGCGCGGAGTGTAAGGAATATTTCCCACCATTTTCGTTTCGGGACCAGAGCCGACCTGTTTCTCGACTTCCATCCGCACCGTCTCGAGATCCATGCCCATCTTCTGCAGGACGTTGACGGCCACCCCCTGCCCCAGCTTAATGAGGCCGAGCAAGAGATGCTCGGTCCCAACGTAATTGTGGTTGAAGCGATCAGCTTCTTTGCGGGCAAGCGCCAGAACTTGCTGGGCTCGCG
>JBDUAE010000020.1:0-14098 GCA_040004805.1 Chthoniobacterales bacterium
AAAAATTTGCCGACACGATAGACAACGCGGCTCGAACCGAAATCATGGCCACCGCCCGCGACCTGCTGGATGAACTCGGTCCCCGCCAGAGCTCTGGGCAGCGTTCGCTCTACGCCGCCAGCAATCCCATCGCGGAAGAGTGCGCGCGCGATTGTCGTTTCATCATCAGCGAAGCCATGAGCGACGAGCTGGCTCGTGACGCCGCACCGTGGTTCGATCTTTGGCGCGACACCTACGCCTTCGTCGCCTCGCGCGTCGCCGCCGGTTTACGCGGCCTCCTCGAGAGTGCGCCGACGCGAGACGGCGCGGTTTCTTTGCCGGCTTTTCTGCAACATTGCGCCGTAAATCGACTCTCGCTCACGGGTCCCGGGATGGTCGTCCTGGCGCATCTCGCGTTCCAAGAAGTGAAAGCCGCGTTTCGAGCCATGATGAGCGGAAGGACCGAAGAAGCCGAGTGCGAATTGACAGCGGAGGATTGTGCTTTCGTTAGGCGACAGTTCGAATACGAGAAATTCGATGAGTACACTTATCCGTCCGCCGATCTGCAAATCTCAGCGGAGTCTTTCGCCGCGATTGAGCGCGGCGACTATCGCTGGATCGTGAGCGAGTTGCATCCGCCCGTCGCGCTCCTGCATCACGCTCTGTATTGGAGTTGTCCGGACAAGCCGGCGCTGTCTCGTGCGCTTGCCAGTACGGCTTGCGAACGCCCGTCAGTTCATTTCGGATTTTTTGCGGCGGATTTTACTGCGCACACCACCGTTCGCCACATGGATGCACTGCCGCAATTAATGACCTTCGTCGCGCCACAGCGGGGCAATCCGCGATGGCGATCAGTGCCGCCGGGCGAGGTGGAGGTTTTCGTCGATAAATTCACGAACGATGTCGGCCTCCGCACGCGCCACACGAAGGAGTATCTCGGATCGTTTGCCCGGGCCTGGCTCATTCCGTTGGGCTTTCACCCGTTTTCGTTTGGAAGTTCGCCACACATGCCTCGCTTGCGTTGCGGTCAGGTAATTGTGCAACGCCGTTCCTGGACGGTGACGATGGACGAATTGCCCCCGGGCGATTATACGGGAATCTCGCGCGATCTGGTTCTGGCGGTAGAACAACTGCGCGCCACCAAAGAATGGCCACGTTACATTTTTCTGCGACCAAGCGAGGCCACTCTGCGCCGGAGCGGTGCGGAAGGTCGCGATAAGGACACGAAACCAATCTTCATCGATCTCGAAAGCTATCTCTCGCTCGAAATTTTCCACCGTTGGCTGGTGAAGGCGGGAGAATTGGAGATCACGGAGATGCTGCCCGATCCAGATCATCTGTGCTGGCAGGAATCGGATGGGCGGCGCACCTTCGAGCTGCGAACCTTGGTCGTCCCGCGCTCATGAAAATTATTGCCATCGCCAACCAGAAAGGCGGTGTCGGCAAAACGACCACCGCGGTCAATCTCGGGTGTGCGCTCGCGCAGTCGGGGCAACGCATCCTCCTGATCGACCTCGATCCGCAGGGCAACGCCACCAGTTCCTTCGGTCTGGCCGAAGTAACCGATGGCAGTCTCTACGAATCCCTGGTCGGCGATGCCTCGGTGGTTGAGAAAATTCTGCCGACACGGCTCGAGAGCATGTTCATCATTCCGGCCGACCTCGACCTGGCCGGCGCTGAGATCGAAATCGCGCGAATGGACAGCCATCTTACCCGGCTGACCGAAACGCTCGCGCCTCTCCGCGCGGACGCGACTTTCGATTTCATCCTGCTCGATTGTCCCCCTTCCCTCGGAATCCTGATGACGAACGCGCTCGCGGCCGCCGACGAATTGCTCACGCCCATTCAGTGCGAATTTTTCGCGCTGGAAGGGTTAGTGAAAATCGTGCGTGTGCTGGAGCAAATTCGGAACTCGGGCGCGAACGATCGCGTGCAGATTGCGGGCATCGTCATGACCATGTTCGATAGCCGCACCAATTTGAGTGCGCAGGTGGTCGCGGAAGTGCGGCAACATTTTCCGAGAGAACTTTTTGAAACGCTCATCCCGCGCACGGTCCGTTTGAGTGAAGCGCCGAGCTTCGGGAAATCGATCTTCGAATATGCACCGCAAAGCAGTGGCGCGCAGGCCTATCGGGCGCTGGCTGAGGAATTCCTCGAGCGCCAGAGCCGGCCCGCTGCGGCAGCGCCCCCGATTTCGCTCCCATAAACGAGCCCGCTGCGGCCGCGGTTACTGAGTTGCGCAAATTTGACGACATGTGCGAAAGAACGTATCGCTAATGTCATCCAAATGCATCGCAGAAACGTATACCGAGGGTAATGGAACTTGGCGCCAAGCTCGCAATTTTAGCCGACGCCGCAAAGTACGATGCCTCGTGTGCGAGCAGCGGGACGACGAAGCGGAATTCTCGCGTGTCGGGAGGTCTCGGCTCCACTACCGGTTCCGGCATTTGCCATAGCTACACGCCGGATGGTCGCTGCATTTCGTTGCTCAAAATCCTGCTCACTAATTATTGCGTCTACGATTGTCTCTACTGCATCAATCGCGTTTCCAGCAGCGTGCCGCGCGCGCGCTTTACGCCGGAAGAAGTGGTCAAGCTGACGCTCGATTTTTACCGACGTAATTACATCGAAGGACTCTTTCTTAGCTCCGGGATCATTCGGAATCCGGATTATACGATGGAGCAGGTCGTGGAAGTGGCGCGCCGCCTGCGGATCGAGCACAAATTTCGCGGCTACATTCACTTAAAGACAATCCCGGAGGCCGCGCCGGCGTTGATTGCTGAGGCCGGGCGGTGGGCCGATCGCATCAGCATCAATATCGAATTGCCGACAAAAATCGCGTTGGAGCAATTGGCGCCCGAGAAGAATTTTGCCAACACTGAGAAAGCGATGAGCGGAATTCGGGATCGGATTTCGCAATCCAAAGCCGAGCGGCGCGAAAACCGTAAGGCGCCTACATTCGCGCCCGCCGGTCAGAGCACGCAGATGATTGTGGGCGCGACGGAGACGTCGGATGCGGTGATTCTCGATCGCGCCAGTTCTCTTTATGCGGAGCAAAAATTGCGGCGCGTCTATTACTCAGCCTTCAGTCCCATCCCCGATGCCTCGAGCAAGCTCCCATTAATCGCGCCGCCGCTCGCGCGGGAACATCGACTTTACCAGGCTGATTGGCTGGTGCGCTTCTACGGATTCAAAGCTCGCGAGCTGACGACGGAGGCGGCACCCAATCTCGATCTCGCCGTCGATCCGAAACTGTCGTGGGCGTTACGGAATCGGCAGATTTTTCCGGTTGATTTGAACAAGGCACCACGCGAACTCCTCCTGCGCATTCCGGGTTTGGGGACGAAATCGGTCGAGAAAATCTTGCGCGTGCGACGGTGGCACAAACTCAGGCTGGAAGATCTGGCGCGTCTGCATGTGTCGGTTAAAAAAATTCTGCCGTTCGTGATTACGGCTGATTATAATTCGGCGACTCTCGCACTGGACAGCAACGATCTGGCGCGCCGGCTTTCGCGACCGGACCGACAGCTCGACCTTTTCCCGACTGAGGAATCGGTTTTGACTGGGCAGCTTTAGACCGGTGGAACAGATCACCTTCCACCCCGTTTTCGAAGATTGGCAAAGAGCAGCGCGCCGGGCCCTACAAGAGGACCTCTCGCCCGAGACGGTAGTTTGGCAGGAGTTGTCGGCCGCGCAGCCCGCGCTCGATATTTTCGAAGAATTGCCTAACGACTCTGAGCCGGCGACCACCAGACTTCGCGTCCCAAAAGCATTTTTACCTCTCGCACGTTTGGTTGCGTTGCACTCGGACGATGCGCGATGGGCTTTGCTTTACCGAATCGTTTGGCGTCTCACCCACGGCGAGCGGAAGCTCCTGGAGGTTGCCGTCGATCGCGATGTGGCCCGGGCTTTTGATCTGCAAAAGTCCGTCCGTCACGACATTCACAAAATGCGCGCATTCGTACGCTTCCGTGAAATCCAGAGGGACGGCGGCAGCTGGTATGTGGCCTGGTTCGAGCCTGCGCATCATATCGTGGAGCATAATGCGCGCTTCTTTCTGGAGCGCTTCGCCTCGATGCGATGGTCGATTTTGACTCCGGAGCGCTGTGCGCATTGGGACGGCGAGGAACTCACTTTCACGGAAGGCGTCGCCCGGTCGCAAGCGCCCCGAGACGATGAGATGGAAGGACTCTGGCTCACCTATTACGCAAACATTTTCAATCCGGCGCGCGTAAAAGTGCACGCAATGCAGGCTGAAATGCCGAAGAAATATTGGCGCAACCTGCCAGAGGCGACACTCATCGCGCCGCTTCTCCGGGAGGCGCCCGGACGCGTGCAGGAGATGGTGAGGAAGAGCGCTACAGACAGGACGGCGAGAGCGGAAACGGATTGGCAGCCGGCTCCGGTTCCGCAAACGAGCGACCTCGAGGAGTTGGCGGCGACCGCGCGCGGGTGTGCTGCCTGCCACCTCTGTAAGATCGGCACCCAGACCGTTTTCGGCGAAGGGCCGAAGCGGGCCAAACTTTTCCTCTTGGGCGAACAGCCGGGGGACCAGGAAGATTTAGCCGGCAAGCCTTTCGTAGGCCCGGCTGGCAAACTTCTCGATCGCGCGTTGGCGGAGGCGGGAATCGATCGCGAACAGGTTTACGTCACGAATACGGTAAAGCATTTCAAATGGGAGCCGCGCGGCAAACGACGGATCCATCAAAAGCCGAACTCACGCGAAATCGCCGCGTGCCGGCCGTGGCTGGAGGCGGAATTGCGCATCGTGAGACCGAAATTGTTGGTCTGCCTCGGCTCCACGGCCGCTCAAACTATTTTCGGCGCCTCGTTTCGCGTGACCAAGGAACGTGGCGTGGTCCTGCCATCCGCGCTGGCGCCGCGTGTGCTCGCGACGGTGCATCCTTCGTCGTTGTTGCGCCAGCCCGATGAAGAAACCCGGGCCCGCGAATACGGCCTTTTCGTTGCAGACCTTGGGATGGCGGCGAAAGCTGCAGAGGAAGACTAGCTTTGGATTAGAAGGACAGAGCGAAAAAGAAAAAGCCTGCGGCGAATTTCTCCACCGCAGGCTTCTAATTGTCCCAAAAGGGGACGGTTATTTCTTTTTCGGCGCAGGCGACGCGGAAGCTTCCGCAGAGGGCGAAGCGTCGGATTTTTTCATTTCCTTCTTCGCATCTCTCTTCGCCTTGGCGGCGGCCGCCGTGGCTTTTTCCGCCTCGGTCTTCCCACCGATCTTGAGGCTTCTGGCTTCGTGTGATCCATCAGCTTGCTTCCAGTAAGAGCCGGTGACTTCTTCGTTCTCCGTCAGGTCCGCAAACTTGGCGGGCGCGTCCATTTTCGTAATCACGGTCTTATCTGTCACCTTGAAGACACGCGAGGTGAGGACGCCTTTGATGGTGAAGGTCTTAGCCGACTTATCGATCGCGGTAGCTTTCCCTCGGAAAGGAATAGAGCTAGGCGCCTTCGCTGGCGAAGCCGCGGCACTCGGGGCCGGAGACGGAGCGGTCGCAGCGGTTTTTTTCTTGGAGGCAGCGAAAGCGAGGGAAGGTCCGCCGAAGAGGAGGGCCGCGACGCAGGCGCTGGTAATGAGTAGTGATTTGGATTTCATGGTTTTCCTGGGGTTGTTTTTGATGCCGTTGATCCGACATCTGACGGATCCCAGCGTTTGCTATTCACCGGTTTAACGAATCGTGCCGCCGAAGGCAATGACGATTACGCCGAGATTTAGACGACCTCGGAAACCCGGAAAAATCTGGAGGTAAGGGGGTTCGAACCCCTGGCCTCGTCATTGCGAACGACGCGCTCTACCAACTGAGCTATACCCCCGAAAGATTTCCTGACCGGCGCTAATATCTGAACAAACGCGCCGCAGGCAAGCTTCGTCTCGCGGGCGCAATCTTAGAATTTTTTCGTCAGCCGCACGTAAACAAAGCGCCCGGTGGAATCGTAGGTGAACCCGGGGTAGCCGACCGAATTTCCGCCCTGTCCGGAGGAGAACGGCGGATCTTTGTCGAAGAGATTATTGCAGCCAACAGTGACGGTGGTGCCGTTCAGAAGATGATCCCAGAAACTCATCCCGCTTTGGACGGACGCGACCGCCTTGACGCTTTTGGAGTCACTGTTTTGAGCGCTCTCTTTGTTAGCAAGGACGCTAAAATCGTAGGAGGCCTGGAGATCGAAGAGCCAGCGGTGCGCCACGTCATGAATATTGCCATTTGCATCCACCTCGTGAAATCCATCGATGAAATGAACCGTGCCGACGAGGTCGAAGCCGTGCCAACTCCAATCCAGTGTGCTGTTCGCCCGCCACCGGTAGTAGCCTTCCTGCGATTGGCCGGGATCCGTCGTCTGTCCCGCGAGTTGTTCGACCCGGCCGCCTTCCGTGCGCTGGACCTCGAAGGAATTTAGATACGTGGTCTGCGTTAGCGAAGTGAAGGTGCCGTAAGGTGTGTCTCGCACGTATTGCAGTCCTAGATCGATGCCATTTGCCTTCTGCGCCGCCTCGTTCCGATTGGAAACGATGATGCGCGTGATCGTGCCATCCGCCAACCGATCGACCTCTTCTCCCGGCAGCAATGCCCCCCTGGCTTCACGCGCGAGCACTGCATCGAGAAAGGCAGACTGGACTACACCTGTCCGATCGATTTGCCAGAGATCCGTGGAAATGGTGAGACCGGGAACGAATTTCGGCGTGTAAACAAATCCACCGCTGAAGGTTTCCGAATCTTCCGGCTGCAGATTTCGGCTGCTCCGGACAAGCGTGGTCGTCTCTGGTTCGAAAGCGCCTCCATTCTGCGGATCGTGCGAGGGCTGGATATCGGAAATGGGCGACGCGTAAAGTTCCTCGAGCGAGGGCTCGCGGAATCCAAGGCCCCAAGTAAAGCGGAGAGTGAAGGAATCGTCTACCGGCTGCCAGCGGATACCGATTTTCGGGACCGCGACATCGGTATTGTTGTTTCGGAAGTTTTCGTAACGTCCCGCCGCCGAGATGTCGAACGCGTGAAACCCGGGGATGGCATTCTTGTCACTGAAAACAGGAATGCTTGTCTCGACGTAAAACGCATACGATTTCCGTCCGCCCCGTGCCGGCGCGATCGCGGAATTTCCCGCGATATCTCCAGCGACGTTTAGTTGATCGGGATCTTCGTTCAGCGACTCCCTCCGGAATTGGCCGCCAAAGGCGAAGCCTACGCCGCCTGCCGGCAAATCGAAGAGCGATGTCGTATAAACCGTGGCGTCAATCGTGGCCAGTTTCGAGGTATCGATGTCTTTCGGATTAACGCGCGCAAAATCGACCGACGCCTGATTTGAAGGAATCGGAGCGCGGAAATCGCCGAAGGGATTGAAGGCGACGGTCGTCCCGATGTACTGCGAGGAAGCGGGATCGAAGATGGGATCGGCCTGATTCAGAATCCGATTGTAGCGCGAGATGGAAACCTGGCTGCCCGTGGTGGTGTTCCTAAGTTGGCTGTAGCGAGCGCCGACATCATAGCCCCATGTGCCATTAAACAACTTGTCGCCTTTGAACCCGGCCGTGGCGAGGAAGGCGTCGGTTTCGTTATCGAAAAGCCGGTTCCCAAATTCCGCCAAGCGGGCGCGAGTCCCGCCGGAGATGATTTGGTTGAAAGGGTTAAAGGGGTTGAAGGCGCCCGGCGTCACGCCGGTTTCCGCATAGGTAGGTCCGCCGAAGGGCGTGGTGCCCGCGGGATTAGCCACGCGCGGAGGAATGGCCAGCGTGACCGAACCAGGCGTTTGGAAATTGCCCGTCGCGGGCGGCGCGAGTTCGTTGTGAGTTTGCACGTTCTGATACATGGCATCGCCGTAAATGACGAGTTGGTCGCCGAAGAATTTGTGGTCGAAGGCGACGTAGCCGCCGTAGCGCTCGGAGTCGGGAAACGAGAGCGAGAACTCGTTAAAGTTAAATCCATTCGGGCCCGAGCGCGGACGACCGGAGCCGTAGAGGTAGGTACTCGCCGGAGCCAAGCCGTTTGTGCCACTGGGGGCACTGGCAAACTGAGAGCCACTTCCGCTCGGGATAACGGTGCCGCCGGCTTCCGCGACTGCGGCATTCGTTACCTGGAGATTGTAGGGGCTGGCATTGCTGCTCAAAAACGGCGGCACCGCGGAGTAATCGCGGTCGTGATTGAAGATCGAGTTGCGATGGTAATAATTCACCGATCCGGAAACGTTCGTGGTCCCGTTGCCGACGCCGAAAAGGAGCGAGGTATTGAACGCGCCAGAATCTTTATCCGTGGTGTTGCCGTATTCGATTTTCGCCTGGGCGCCGCTGTAATCATGGAAGCGTTTAATATTGACCACGCCCGCGACGGCGTCGGCGCCGTAGGTGGTGGAAGCGCCATCTTTCAAGATTTCGATGCTCTCAATCGAGGCCTCCGGAATCGTGTTTAGATCGACGAACACGACGCGCCGGTTTCCGGTAGGATACGGTGCGACGCGACGGCCATCGAGGAGGATGAGGGTGGCACGCGCATCAAAGCCGCGGAGCGCGACCGTGGCCGCGCCCACGGCGGTATTGGAGCCGTTCTCGTTATTCGAGACCGGGACGCCGTTGGCATTCGCAATCGGGAGATTGCGGAGTAATTCTTCCGCCGTGCGTTCGCCGGATTTGTTGATCAGATCACGCGTGGTGTTGATGACGGGATTCGGCCCGACTTCCGCCGCGGTCGGGATGATCGAGCCGGTAATGAAGACGCGATCCGTGGTCGCGGCTGCGTCTGCTGCGGGCAGAGCATTGCCATTGGCGTCGCGCGTCGGTGCCGCCGCCGGCGGAGTCGTGGTGGCAGCAGAGGAGCGCGGCGCGACGGCTTCTTGGGCGAAGCTAGCAAGAGGAACGATGAGACACACGCTCGCCAAAATGGAGAGCGCAGTGCGAAGGGAAAAAAACGCAGGGATTTTGTGGGTGGACATATTGGTTAGGGAAGGAAGCCAGAGCTTGCCCGGGAATGCTGGCGAAACTCAAGATTTTTCTCGGCAAGGACATCCAAGAAACTGCTGGCGGTTTTTTTGTCCCGACTTTGGAACAGTGGAATCCCGTTTTCGCCACAATGTCGAGCAGCTTGGCGCGAGATCGATTATCTCAACTAATTGATCGAAAGACTCTTACGTGTCGGCTAAATTTTTGGCACATCTTTTGCGTATGCGTTCCAGCTTCGTTGTCATGTGCGTCTTTCATTTTCCACACCGCAAGTTTATTCAGCCGCTAATCCCAACCGTCGTCCGCTCTATGCAAAAACGTTTCCTTACTCTTCTCACTCTCGGAGCCCTCACCGCGCCCCTACTCCATGCGCAGGAAACGAAACCGCCTACGGTCGATCAGTTGGTCGCAAAAAATGTCGAAGCCAAGGGCGGCGCGGAGGCGTTGCGCGCGCTCCAAAGCGTAAAATTAACCGGCAAGATGCTGGTCAACCAAGGCCAGCTCCAGCTTGGTTTTTCACAGACCAAGAAGCGGCCAGGCGAGGTGCGCAACGAAGTAAGCCTCCAGGGTATGACGGCAGTGCAGGCCTTCGACGGGAAGGATGGCTGGAAGATCTCCCCGTTCCAAGGACGCAAAGATCCCGAGAAAATGTCGGCTGACGACACCAAATCCCTCGTGGAAGACGCGGAAGTGGATGGACCGCTCGTCGATTGGAAAGAGAAAGGCAGCACGGTCGAATACCTCGGCACCGAGGACGTGGATGGCACTCTCGCCTACAAGCTCAAGGTGACTCGCAAAAACGGCGACGTGAATTACGTCTATCTCGATCCCGACCATTTTCTGGAGATCCGAATCGTCTCGCAAAGAACCGAGCGCGGCGTGCAGGTCGAAACGGAAACCGACTTGAGCGATTACGAAAAAGTTAACGGAGTTTATCTGCCGTTTGCTGTGGATACCGGGACAAAGGGCGCAACCGACAAGCAGAAAGTGATCCTGGAAAAGGCGGAAGGCAATCCGCCGGTCGACGACAAGGTTTTCGCCTTTCCCGCCACGGTCTCGAAATAATTCTACCTCATTTACACCATGCGTAATTTACTTTTTTTTCCCGCTCTGCTTTCACTCGTTAGTCTGGCGCACGCCGCCGAGCAGGCGCCGTATAATTCCTCCACCATCTCCGGCTTGGGCGCGCGCAATATTGGCTCAGCCACGATGAGCGGTCGCGTCTCCGCTTTCGCCGCCGATCACGACCCCTCGGGCAAGATCACACTCTTCGTCGGCGCGGCCAGCGGCGGAGTCTGGAAATCGGACGATGGCGGCACCACTTACAAGCCAGTCTTCGACGAGCAACCGGTGCAATCAATCGGCGCGATCGCACTCGACCCGAAGAATTCGAAAAACGTCTGGGTTGGCACCGGCGAACCGTGGACTCGCAACAGCGTCTCGATCGGGAACGGGATGTACCGTTCCACCGATGCCGGTGAAACCTGGACGCGCGCCGGCTTGCCAACCTCCGAGCGCATCTCGCAAATTGTCGTTAGTCCGGAAAACGGCGAGACCGTTTACGTGGCGGTGCCGGGACCGCTTTGGAGTGATTCCCCCGATCGCGGCCTTTACAAAACAACCGACGGCGGTCGCACTTGGACTCAAATATTGAAGGGCGGAAATCTCTCCACCGGCTGCTCGACCATCGCAATGGATCCGTCCAATCCGCAGGTGTTGCTGGCGGGGATGTGGGATTTTCGCCGGAAGGGCTGGACCTTTCGTTCCGGAGGCGACGGCCCCAATGCGCCTTCCGCGAGCGCACTGTTCCGCTCGGCCGACGGGGGCGCGACCTGGAGCGAAGTTACGCCCGAGAACAGCAAAGGCTTTCCGAAAAAGCCTTACGGTCGGTTGGCGCTGGCGTTCGCCCCTTCCAATGCGCAGCGGGTTTATTGTTTCGTGGAATCAACCGACAGCGCGCTCTTCGTTTCCGATGATGGCGGCGCGACTTGGGATAAGCGCGACAAGAGCAACTGGATGGTCTGGCGCCCGTTTTACTTCGCCAACCTCGTGGTGGATCCGAAAAACCCGGATCGCGTCTTCAAGACCGACGGCGCGCTCATCATGAGCGAAGACGCGGGCAAGAGTTTCGCGACCGTGGGCGGCTTTCAAGGTGGCCACGGCGACGTGCACGCGGTCTGGATCGATCCGACCAATCCCCAAACCGTCTTCCTCGGAGACGACGGCGGGATGTGGTATTCCCACAACGGCGGAAGCAAGTGGTGGAAGGCGGATAACCTTCCCATTTCTCAGTTCTATCACGTGAGCGTGGACGACGCGGATCCCTACCGCGTCTACGGCGGGCTACAGGATAACAGCTCCTGGGTCGGGCAATCGCAGTATCCCGGCGGAATCAATAACGCCCAGTGGGAAAACATGTACGGCGGTGACGGCTTCTGGTCATTTTCCGATCCGTCCGACCCCGATTATCTCTACGCCGAAGCACAGGGCGGGACGATTGGGCGAGTCAATCGCCACACTTTACAGGGACGCGACATCCAGCCGAAGCCTAACTACAAAGAAAAACTCCGTTGGAATTGGAACACGCCGATCGCGTTGTCGCCTAACGAGAAGGGCACGATCTACATGGGCGCGCAGTTCCTTTTCCGCTCGCGCAATCAGGGGCAGACATGGGACCGAATCTCGCCGGATCTGACCACGAACGACCCCGAAAAGCAGAAGCAGGAACAATCGGGCGGAGTCACGATCGATAACTCCGCGGCCGAAATGCACACCACGATCTATTCGATCAGTGAATCGCCTAAGGACAAGAACGTGATCTGGGCCGGGACCGACGATGGCAACCTGCAATTGACGCGCGATGGCGGAAAAACCTGGACGAATGTGGTCGGCAATGTTCCCGGCCTCCCGAAAAATTCGTGGGTGAGCTGGGTGGAAGCGGGCAACTTCGAGCCCGGGACCGCGCACGTTACTTTCGACCGCCACACCTTTGGCGAAATGACGGCTTATGTCTATCGGACGACCGATTTTGGCAAGACCTGGACGCCGCTGGTGACGCCGCAGGAACTCTCAGGCGTGCAGGGTTACGCGCACGTGATCAAGGAGGATACGGTGAAGCCGAATATCCTCTTTCTCGGCACCGAGTTTGGCCTCTATGTCTCGATCGATACCGGCAAGACGTGGGCGCAATTCAAAGGCGGACGCTTCCCCGCCGTCGCGGTGCGCGATCTGGCAATTCAGGCGCGGGATAATGAGCTGGTGTTGGCCACGCATGGCCGCGGCATCTGGATTGTGGATGACATTACGCCGTTGCGCGCGTTAACCCCGGAATTACTGGGCCAGGAGGCAGCGTTCGTCGCGGCCAAGCCGGTGCAGCAGCGCATCCAGGGCAACGGCGGCTGGGCAAATGGTGCCGCCGTTTTTACGGGAGACAATCCGCCCGACGCCGCGGTCATCACCTACTATCAGCGCACCCGACATTTGTTCGGCAAACTCAAAATCGAGGTTCTCGATGCCAGCGGGCGTGTGGTGGATGAATTGCCCGCCAGCAAACGCCCCGGACTCAATCGCGTGATGTGGAGCATGCGCGAAAAACCGCCGCGGGTACCGCCGGCCGCGCAGCTCGCCTTTGCCGGGACGCGCGGACCGCGAGTCCTGCCGGGTGTTTACACCGTGCGGATGACGAAGGACGGCAAAGTCTCGGAGACCAAGCTCACGGTGGGACTCGACCGTCGAGCCAAATTCACCGCCGCCGATCGCAAAGCGCAATACGATGCCGCGATGCGGGTGCATGCCTTGTTCGGCGCGGAAAGCGCGTTGATGGATCGTATCCTGCCCTTGCGTGCCGCTCTGGCCAAAGCGGGTCGGGGGTTATCCGAAAGCGATCCGCTGCGCAAAACCTTGAGCGATTTTGACGGCAAAGTCGACGCCGTGCGCAAACAGATCGTCGCCACCACGGAAGGCGGCGCCATCACCGGCGAGGAGCGTCTGCGCGAGCACACCGACCAACTTTACGGCGCGATCCTCAGCTTCGAAGGCAAGCCGGGCGATTATCAGGTAGCTAATATCGACGCGCTAAAACGGGAACTCGATGACGTGACAAAGGAGTTCGAGCAATTGAACACCAAAGATTTGCCGGCTGTGAATGACGCGCTGAAGGCGAAAGGCCAACCCGCTATCGCCTTCACGCCGGAGTCCTCCACGGCTGTGGGGATGTTTGCGCGCTTTCTCGATCCGGCCGTGGAACGAGCGGCAGCCACGGATTAACCGCCTCGTTTAGCCGCTGGCGGCGGGCGGTTGGATTCGGGCGCAAGTTTCCTGAATCCAACTGCCACGCGAGCGGCATCAGATCGGTATGCTTCACGATCTCCGGTTCGCCCTCCGCCAGCTTCTGAAGGCGCGCGGTTTCACTATCGCTGCCGTCACCGTCCTCGCTTTCGGCATTGGTGCCAATACCGCCATCTTCAGCCTGCTGGACACAATGCTCTTTCAATCGCCGGCCTACGCTAGGTCGAATGAGATCGTACAGGTCTTCTCTCAGGATAAGAAAGAACCGAAGACTTTCCGCGCCTTCTCTTACCCCACCTACGTCGATATCCGCGACCAGAACACCGTTTTCTCCGGCGTGATGGCGCACAATTTGGCCATGGTCGGCGTGGGAGAACAGGGCAACACCCGCCGCACCTTTGCCGACATCGTAACAGCGAATTACTTCTCCGTCCTCGGCGTCGCCCCGGTACAAGGCCGCACATTCTTGCCCGAAGAAGAAACGCCCGGAAAACCCGTCGCGGTCGCGATCGTCAGTTACGGCTATTGGCAAAAGCAGGGCCTAAATCCGACCCTGCTCGGCTCCTCCCTCCTGATCAACGGCCGGCCTTTCACCATCGTCGGTATCATGCCGAAAGGTTTTAGCGGAACGATGCAGGTCTTCGGTCCGGAACTCTGGGTCCCCCTCAGCGACCACGACCAAGTGGTGAACGATTTTCAAACCGACCACCGCACCTCTCTCGGTGATCGCGCCGGCACCCAGCTCATCGTTGTCGCCCGGCTCAAGTCCGGCGTGACCGCTGCCGCGGCGGAGCCCGCGCTCAAGACTTTGGCGGCGAACCTCGAGCAAGCTTACCCGGTCGAGCAGAAGAACCAGACCTTCATGACCGCGCCGCTCTCGCGTTTCTCCACCAGCAC
>JBDUAE010000218.1:0-4139 GCA_040004805.1 Chthoniobacterales bacterium
TGGATCGCATTTTCACGCGCGTGGGCGCGAACGACGATCTCTCGCGCGGGCAATCAACCTTCATGGTAGAGATGAACGAGACGGCCAACATCGTGAACAACGCGAGCGCACAGAGTCTCGTGATTCTGGATGAGATCGGGCGCGGGACGTCGACGTTCGACGGGCTCTCGATCGCATGGAGCGTGGCGGAGTTTTTGCACGACAAGATTAAGGCGCGAACGCTGTTTGCGACGCATTACCACGAGCTGACGAAGCTGGCGGAGGAGCGAAAAGGCGTCTGCAATTACAACGTGGCGGTGCGGGAATGGAACGAGCAGATTATTTTCCTGCGCAAGATCGTGCCGGGCGGCGCGGATCGCAGTTACGGCATCCAAGTGGCGCGGCTGGCGGGTTTGCCTAAGGAAATTTTGGATCGCGCGAAGGATATCCTCGCGCAATTGGAGAAGCCGAAGGGCGCGCAACCGGAAACGTCAGTGAAGGCGAAACGGGGGAAGACGCCGCGCCCGGCGGCGACGAAGCCGCAGCTGGAATTGCTATGATTGCGGACGTTCTCCCGTGGCATGATCTGTCATCCCGAGCCGCGGAGACGGTCGAGGGATCTCGCAAGCTATCTGCCGTGTCGTCTATGCTAGGATTTGAATATGCCAGTTAAGAGCGAGAAAGAACTGACCGAACCGCAACGCAGCCATTGGCTGAAGGCGGTGGCGGCAATCGAGCTGCGGAATTTCGGCTACGCGATCTCGCTCTTACAGGGAATCTTGAAACATGAGCCGGAGTTTCTGACCGGGAGGCAGCTTTTGCGGCGGACGGAAATTACCAAGGCCAAGGCGGAGAAGAAGGGATTCTTCAATGTATCAACCGCATCGCTCGCGGTGATGAAGGCGCAGCGCGAGATCAAGAAGGAACCGAAGAAGGCGATCGAATTGATCGAGAAAGTGCTGGAGGACGAGCCATACAACCGGCAGGCGAACATGGCCTTGAAGGAAGCGGCGGTAGCGGCGGGTTGGCCAGAGATCGGCGTGCTGGCGTTGCAGACGTTGCTGGAGGAAAAGCCGCGCGACGCAAAAATTTTGCACGAACTGGGCCGGCTTTACCAACAATTGGGCGACAACGAAGAGCAGGTAAAAATTTACAACCGAATCACGGAAGCGGATCCGGGCGACGCGGAGGCGTTGCGTCTGGGAAAGGATGCAGCGGCGCGCGGATCGATGAAGAGCGGCGGCTGGACGCAGGCAGAAAGCTACCGGGATTTGATCAAGGACAAGGATCTGGCGGTGTCGCTGGAGCAGCAAAATCGGATGGCGTTGACCGGCGATTCACTGGAGCAGCAGCTCGCGGAAACCTACGCGCAGCACGAGGCGGAGCCGCAGAACGTGAATCACGCGCGGCGGCTGGCGTCGTTATCGGAACAGAAGGAAGACTTCGAGAGCGCGATCGCGTGGTATCAATATGCGTCGGACCTCACGCACGGGACGGACGCGGGTCTGTTGCGGAAAGTTTCGGATCTTGGAATGAAGCGCTCCGAACAAGAAATCGCGGAGCATGAGAAATTTCTCGCTACGCACGGTCCGGAGGCGGAGGGCTACGCTGAGCGCGCGGCAGCCCTGGAAAAAGCGCGACAGGAGCGCGCGCTGATCTCGATCGCGGAAGCGCGAAAGCGTTCCGAACGCAATCCGACGGATTTGCAGCTGCGCTTCGAGCTAGGCGAGCATTTGCTGAACGCGGGGCAATTTCGCGAGGCCTTGCCGGAATTGCAGCGGGCGCGCCAGAATCCGAACGCGCGCTTGAAGGCGATGAATTTGCTCGGGCGTT
Source organism: Chthoniobacterales bacterium (assembly GCA_040004805.1). GTDB lineage: Bacteria > Verrucomicrobiota > Verrucomicrobiia > Chthoniobacterales > UBA10450 > JACCTI01. The sequence continues at coordinate 1,813 of JBDUAE010000218.1, forward strand.
GCTATCGCGAACTCGGAATGCTCGATCTGGCGGCGAAGCAATTGGAAGATGCGGCGCGCGAACTTCTGGTGATGGATCCGATGAAAAAGGAAATCGTCTACAATCTGGGTCTGGTAAATGAGCAGATGGGTCACATCGGGAAATCTATCGACTGCATGAAACAGATTTACGAGGTGGACTACGGTTACCGTGATGTGGCGCGGCGGGTGGAAGATTCTTACCAACAACCGACGCCCGCGGCGGAACCACCATAGAACCCGCGTTTCCCTTCCGGCGAACCCCTACGGAAATTCCCATCCGACTGGACTGGGGGATGCGAACCATCAGTGCCGGGGTTCCGGCATAGAAACGAAATATTCCATCACTTATGAAACGACACTTTAATTCAATTTCTCGATTTGCCCTGGCGGCCTTTGCGACCGGCGGGCTTTGTTGCGGCAGTGTGGCCCTGGCCGAAGAAACGCCCGCGAGCACGATGCCACCTGCCAAATCTGAGATGAAAAAGCCCATGGCAAAGACGGACAAAACCGCCCAATCCTCCAGCAGTATGTCCAAGCTGAGCGCGGATGATCGCACCTTCATTATGGACGCGGCCAAGGGCGGCATGGATGAAGTTCAAATGGGCAAGATGGCGGAGCAGAAAGGCAAGAGCGCCGACGTCAAAAATATCGGGAAAACCATGGTCACGGATCATTCGAAGGCGAACAACGAGCTGATGACATTGGCGAAGACGAAGGGCGTGAAAGTCGATTCCCACGCCAAGATGGAAAAGATGAGCGACGCAAATTTCGACAGCGCTTATCTGAACGAAATGGTGAAAGACCACGAAAAGGACATCGCGGACTTTGAAAAGGAAGCGAAAAATGGTTCCGATCCCGAAGTGAAAGCCTGGGCTAAGAAAACGCTACCGACGTTGAAAAAACATCTGCAAATGGTGCAGTCGGCTATGAAAAAAATGCCGAAAGCCGGCTAGGATATCTAACTCACACAACGCGGTCCGCTCCGAGCGAGCGGGCCGCGTTTTTCGTTTCAGCCAGTCGCAGGCCGTGTCGCTTATTCGGATCGCGGTCGGGAGTGTCGACTCCACGAATTAGCGCTGTGCTATCGTCTCCCATGCGTAAGACGAAAATCATCTGCACGCTCGGCCCGGCCTCGGAGAAGCCCGAGGTGCTGCGGCAGCTGCTCGAACAGGGCGCGGATGTTTTTCGGCTCAATATGAGCCACGCCCGACATGATTGGGTGCGCGCGATCGTGCCGGAAATTCGCCGGATCGCGGCGGAGGTCGGACGAACGGCCGCCATCCTGATGGACACGCAAGGACCGGCGATTCGCACGGGCGATCTGGCCACGAATCTCTCGCTGAAACCGGGCGACATTCTTGAATTCACCGTCCACGGCGCCCGCAGCGAGGAAGTGTATTCGGTCGACGTTAACTACGACGGCCTGATTAACGATATCTCCGCCGGAGACACGGTGCTGGTCGATAACGGCGTCATCCAATTACTCGTCTTGGAAAAGCGGCAAAATCGCATCCGCTGCAAGGTATTGACGCCGGGCACGCTCGGCTCGCGCAGACACATAAATCTCCCGGGTGTGCGGGTAAATTTGCCGCCATTAACGGAGAAAGATCTCGCGGACATCCGCGTGGGTGCGGAGGTCGGCGTGGATTTTTTTGCGTTAAGCTTCGCCCGACAAGCTAGCGACGTGGAAGAATTGCGCCGCGCCGTCCGCGTGCTCGGGAGCTCGGCCCATATCGTGGCGAAGATCGAGGACCAAGCCGCTGTCCGCGACATCGATGCGATGATCGGCGCGGCGGACGTGATCATGGTGGCGCGGGGCGATCTCGGAATCGAATGCCCGATGGAGGAGTTGCCGATTATCCAGCGCAAAATCGTGAAGCAGTGTCTGCATTACGGAAAGCCGGTGATCGTGGCGACACACATGTTGGAATCCATGATCGAAAACCCGGTGCCGACACGCGCAGAAATAACCGACGTGGCCAACGCGGTCTTCGAGCAAGCGGATGCAATCATGCTCAGCGGTGAAACCACGACGGGCCGGTATCCGGTAAAGTGCGTGGAAGTTTTCGATCGAGTGGCGCGCCGAATCGAGCGCAGCGGCGGTGCGGATTTTGCCAGCAACCCAGATTTGCGTGACCCGCGGCAGAAGACGGTGGCAGCGGCGGTGATGCTGGCTAACTCGTTGGCGAAGGCAAAGCTGATTGTCTTTACCCGACACGGGACGATGGCGCGTTACGTTTCCAATTTGCGTCCGGAGCGCGCGCCCATCTTCGCCTTTACGCCGAGCGAAATAATCTGCCGGCAGCT
>JBDUAE010000219.1:0-4127 GCA_040004805.1 Chthoniobacterales bacterium
CGCGCGGTCGGATAATCGTAGGCCGTGAGCGAAGTGATGCGCTCGCCGCGGCGCTTTTTCTCGCGAAAATCCTGCATGGCGGAGGAGGCTACCACTGCTGGACCATTCTCACCAAGGGCGAACCGACGGGCAGCGCAGCCAGGAGATCGGCCACACTTTTTTCGCGACCGGGCAGGATTAATTGCGGGCGAATTTCCGCGAGCGGTTCGAGCACGAAACGCCGCTCATTCATGCGCGGATGCGGGAGCGTGAGCGTGGCAGTTTCGAGCACGACATCGCCGAAGTAGAGGAGATCGAGATCGAGGGTGCGGGCGGCATTGCGCGCGTGGCGCGGGGGCCGGCCGAGCGAGACTTCGATTTCGCGAAGGTGACCGAGTAGCTCCGGCGGTTCCCCGAAATAACCGACTTCGAGGAAGGCGTTCAGAAATTTTCCGGCGTCGGCTGCGCAATCGACCGGCTCGGTTTCGTAAACCGCGGAGGCGAGAAATGGCGGCTGAATTTTCGGCAAGGATTCAAGCCGCGTGCGAGCGGCGCGAAGGTTCACCAGGCGATCGCCGAGATTCGAACCGAAGGCGACGCCTGCTCTCATTTGTTTCGAGATTTTATCCGACACGACGCCTTACAAGCCGAGCACGTCTTCCATGCTGTAGATTGCGGCCGGTTGTCCCGTAAGCCATCGCGCCGCGCGCAAAGCGCCAACCGCAAATGTCTCGCGGCTTGTCGCCTTGTGCGTCAGCTCTAGGCGCTCGCCGGGCGCGGCGAAGAGGACCGTATGTTCGCCCACGACGTCGCCGGCTCGGACGGAGTGCATCCCGATCTGTTGCGACGGTCGCTCGCCCACCGTCCCCGCTCGACCGTGGGTGACATCAGCGTCGTACGTTAGGTCACGCGCTTCGCAGAGAATTTCCGCGAGGCGTTTGGCGGTGCCGCTGGGTGCGTCTTTTTTTAACCGGTGGTGCGTTTCAATAATCTCAATATCAAATTCCGGGCCGAGCAATTCCGCCGCTTTGCGCGTGAGCCAGAAAAGCGTGTTCACGCCGACGCTAAAGTTCGCTGCCAGCACGATCGGCACTTTAGTCGCGGCCTGCTCGATCGCGCCGAGCTGCGCGGCAGAATAGCCGGTCGTGCCGATCACGATCGGTTTACGATTCGTTAGGCAAGCCGCGATCACGTCTCCGATCGTGTCAGCGTGGCTAAAATCGATCACGACATCGCAGTCGGCGAACGCAGACCCAGGCGCGTCGCCGCGATTGAGCTGCGCGCTAATTTCGACCGCAGGATCAGCCGCCGCAGCCAGCACGATCGCTTTTCCCATTCGCCCGGCCGCGCCGATGAGCAATAGGCGAAGTGGCGGTTCCATTTATTTTGCCGCTTCGAAAGCGTCCAGGGTGTGGCGCAGACGCGCAGCATTTTCCGGCATCATCTCGCAAAGCGGGAGCCGCACCTCGTTCGACATCTGATTGCGCCAGGACAGTGCGGTCTTCACCGGCACCGGATTCGGCTCGAGAAAGAGATCCTTGAATATAGGTCCCAAAAGGCGGTGCCACTTCTGCGCCAATGCGATGTCGCCTACCCGAAACGCCTGCACCAGCGCGCACACTTCCACCGGCAAAAGATTTGAAGCCACGCTCACGACGCCGACCGCGCCCGCAGCCAAAAAAGGCAACGTCAGCCCATCGTCGCCGCTCAAAATCGTGAACGCTTCCGGCATTCGTGCCGCGAGATCGCTCACCCGTTCCACGCTCCCGCTTGCTTCCTTGATCGCGACGATATTGCCGCAATCCAGCGCCAATCGTTCGACCGTTGCCGCGTTGATATCGATGCCGCAACGCCCCGGGATATTATAGAGCATGATCGGCAACGCAGTCGCCTGAGCGATGGCGCGGAAATGCCGAAAAAGTCCTTCCTGACTCGGCTTGTTGTAATACGGGGCGACGATGAGCGCGCCGTTAACGCCCATTTTTTCCGCCGCGATCGTGGCCGCAATCGTCTCGCGGGTGGAGTAGGAACCCGTGCCCGCGAGAACCTGGCAACGCCCATTGGCGACCGCGACTGCGTGTCGGATAACCTGCTCACGTTCCGCATGAGAGAGCGTGGGACTTTCGCCAGTGGTGCCGATCGCCACGATGCCCTGCACGCCGGCATCGATTTGGGTTTCGATCAGTTTCGCAAACGCGGCTTCGTCGATCGCGCCAGCGCGAAAAGGTGTGACCAGCGCGGTGTAGGTGCCTCGGAACATTGGGAAAAAGTGAGCTAGCTGAGTTCGATGTCTCCCTCGAAAACGAAATCCGCCGGACCGCTCAGGGTGACGCTGGTAAATCTTTCGCCCGCCCGCTGGAAATCCACCGCGAGTTCATCGCCACCTTTTACGAGCACGCGGATTGGTCCACCCACCTTTTCCGTGGCCGCGAAAAGAAGCGCGCTCGCGACGACGCCGGTGCCGCACGCCAGAGTTTCATCCTCCACGCCGCGCTCGTAGGTACGGATGGCGATGTGATTAGCGCCGCGTTTTTCGAGGAAATTTACATTCGCGCCGCGGGGCGAAAACTGCGGATGGTGGCGCAACGCGGAGCCCAGCGCGCGAACGTCGATCGATCCGATGTCGGCTACGGGCGCGACCACGTGTGGCACGCCGCTATCGACGTAATGGCAACGAATCGTCTCGCCCAATGCGGTGATGTTGAGATCGAGCTGCAAATCTTTCGGCTCGCTCATCTGCAAAGTGACGCGTTCGCCTTGCAACTCTGCGGCGATTACGCCCGCCGGCGTCTCGAAAGACAAGCGTTCCAGTGGACCCGCGACGCGATTGGTGAAGCGCGCGAAACAACGCGCGCCGTTGCCGCACATTTCCGCTTCGCCGCCGTCGGCGTTGTAGTAGCGCATCCGGAAATCGGCGCCGTTGGCCGGCTGCTCCAGGAGGAGAACGCCATCCGCTCCGACGCCGCGGTGCCGATCGCAGAGACGCGCAATCTGCGAACGATCGAGCTGCAAATCGCCGTGTCGGTTGTCGAGCAGGACGAAGTCGTTGCCCGCGCCGTTCATCTTCGTGAAACGCAGCTTGGCCATTCCCGTTTCTTAACACACGCGATGCGTGGAGCAAATAGCGGGAGCGTCAGTGCTTCGGCGCGCGGATGGTGCCCGTCTCAATCGCGGCCCGCCGTTCGTGCACGATACGATTGGCGGTTTCCTCGACCATTTGCTCGAGCAACAGTCGCAGATGCGTGCCCGGCCTATAATCAGCAGGCGCGATGTGTTTCACGCGATCCGCATGCGTGGAGAGTTGATAACATTTCTTGAATCCGGCACGCGCAGGGTCGTCCGGATTGTAGACGGCGATGGCTTCGCCTCCGTTTTTCCGCATCACGGTAAAGCAGGGCACATCGGTCGGGCCGTCGCCGAGATAGATCATGTTCGGGAAGGGGATCGGTCGGATTTCCGGGTCCATGTGATCGTTCACATCCTGCGACATATCGAGCAGGCCTTTGTTGATGCGGAAAAGGTATTGGGTCTTTTGCGTGTGACTGATCACGCGCTTCGGGAAAGTGATGCGGCCTTCATTATCTTCCGCAAATTCGCAGCCAAAAATCGCGCGGACAAAGGGCGCGATGCGGCTGCCCTCGATCAGAATCTTCATGCCGGACGAGATGATATAATGCTCGACCGCAATCCCGTGCGAGACGTGTTCATCCGTGAGCAAACCGTGCCCGAACTCCTCAAACATGTGCGGCAGGCCTTGATAGAAATTCAGGTTCGCCCCGAGCGCCTTTAACTCAGCGTTGGTCGGGCGATCCATTCCGAGCGTGTCGAGCAATACCTTCATGTAGGCGAGCTCGCTGTCGTAGCCACCGTCGCGCACCAGCTCGCTGCACTTCCGCCAAAAGCTATCCTTGTTGATGCCGAAGGCGGGGAACACGACCTCGTCCTGCATGTAGCTCGGGCTGAGGGTTTGATCGTAATCGTAAACGATCGCGATGGTGTTCTGCGGGGTGGACATGCCGCCTAGTTTTTCGCTTTCCCGTTCAGACGCGAGACAAAATCCGCGAAGAGTTCGTCATATATTTCGCCGCGCTCCGGATGATATTGGACCGCGAGCGCGAAGGGATAATCCCGCAACCGCACCTGCTCGA
>JBDUAE010000021.1:0-13982 GCA_040004805.1 Chthoniobacterales bacterium
GCGGCCTGGAAGGCGTTCATGGATTGGCTGAGCTCGGCGAAGAGATTGGCTTGGGAACCGAGGATGACTTTGTCGGGGGTCGGATTCTGGACGCCGGAGTTGTTGGTTTGTCCGGTGTGTGTGTCGTAACCGCCAACCTGACAGAAGAAGATTTGCCGTTTCATGCCGAGCCCGCCCTGCGCGGCATTGCGATAACCGGCATCGATGATTCGGGCGACCATTTTGAGCTGCGACATGAGGCCGGAGCTGAAGGTGGGGCCACCGTTTGGAACGACGATGCTGGGGAAATTATTCGCGACGTTGAAGTAGCTGGCGAGAAGCGTCGAATTGGTGAGGGAGGCGGAGAGATTCGAGCCGGTGGCGAGGGAATGATCGAGAGCGAGCGCGTAATTTTGCACGAGCAGGTTCGACTGAATTTCGTCGATGCCGAGAATGTTGGTGAACGCAGCCTGCCGCGCCGCGTTCGCCGGACCGGGGAGCGAGAGGGAGACGACGCCGCCGGTGTTGACGGAATATTGCTGGACGAGGCCGCCGACTTCGAAGGTGTTGGCGCCGGCTAACGAGATGGCGAGGGAAAGAACGGCGGTGTTGCCATTGTGCGGATTGAGCGTGTCGAGGAGATCGGCGCAACGTCCGCCCCAGCCGGTCGTCGGTGGGCGATCGGGAATAGAGGTTTGCCACTGCGTGACCTGGTCGCTGTGCGAGAAAAGTTGCGGTGGCTTGGCGACGCTGCCGGATTGGTACTGCGCTTTGGTGAGCGGGTAGACGAGCGTGCCGGTGTTGAAGAGCGCGGCGAGTTTGCCGGCGTTGGTGTTGCCGTTAACCGACAGCGGGCTGCCGTTAAACATGGCCTGCAATTCGCGGCAAGCCGGATGCATCCCGTAGGTGTGGCCGTCGCCGTTGAGAGCGTTGAGCGCGAGCGCGGTGGCGAGGCCGCCATCGGAGTTGGGGATGGCGAGAACGGGCGTGCGGATGCTGGCGTAACTGGCGTACTCTGTCGGGTCGGTGGGGATGAAGAGGTTGTTGGAATCGTTACCGCCGGAAAGGAAAATGCAGACGAGCGCCTTGTAATCGTCGATCGGCCCCTGGGCCATGGCGGCGCTGATGAAACGCAAATCGCGAATCGTGTTCGTGAGCGCGGCGGTGCCGAGCGCGGCGCAGGCGATCTGCCGAATGAATTTTCGCCGGGTGGTGAAGGACGAGAAATGTTCCGGTTCCATGGGCGCTATTTCTGGATGGCGTACTCGGGCGAGGCGAGGATGAGATGGACCACGGCGCGGACGCGATCGCGCATCTGGGTCGAGGTCGGCGTGGTGTAAGGGAAGTTCGTGGTGTTGGCGGTGAAGGCGATGATCGCGGACCGCGTGGGCGCACTGAGTTGGCCGCCGGTGAGGAGGTCGCCGAGTTTATCGACGAGTGCGGGAATGGCGGCGTCGGAGGTTTGTCCCGGCGTCATGTAGGGACTCAGATCCATCGTGATCCGGCTGTCGCCGCCGCGATAACCGGTTAGGCCGTTCGTGTTGCCGGAGGAAAGAATCGCGGAGGAAATGGTGTTGGTGAGCGTGACGACGTTGGTGTCGGTAGTGAGCTGGAACTCCGGAGTGGTGACGTTATTGGCCGCGAGGCTGCCGGGATATTTGTAGTCGGGGAAAAAGTAATTGAAGACGGTCGGGGCGTTGAGCGGCGTCTGGAGGAGATCGCTGTCGCTGTAGTTCACGTTGTATCTGCTCTCTTCAAATTTCAGGCCGCCCGAGCGTGTGAGCGGAGGGGGCACGAGCATGTAAAGGTTGACGCTGTTGATCGTTTCCTGCGTGAGCGTCGAATTCGGGATCACGACGGTGAAATGGTCTTCGTCCACAATGCTGGCGACGGTAAATTCGGCGTCCGCGTTGACGCTGCCGGCGCTGGCGACGAAATCGAGCCAGACGTGATCGTTCACTCGTAGGTTATCATTGCCAAGGGTGCTAACCGTGATGGTGGATGTGGGTGGAGTGCCGACGTTGCGGACCATTTCGCCGCCGGTGAGTTTCGGAATCAAGACGTTGCCGCTGCGCGCAGGGACGGTCGCAGGATCTTCGGTGGTGGTAACCGTGAAGTGGGTCGAATCGGGAATGCCGGCCAATGCGTAAACCCCGCTGGGCGCGCCGCCGGTGGTGAAGGTGAGATACACCTTGGCGCCAACGACGCCGGGGCCGGCGTTGGCCACGGTGATGGTGTTTGAATTTGCCGACTGCACGTAGGTGGTCGCGGTGACGCCGGTGGCGTTAACGGAGAAGGTAAGCGCGGTCGGCGCGGGGCTACTTAAAACGGTGTAGGCCAGCGATGTGGGATTGTCATAAGGGATCGGCACGTTGCCGGTGAAGTCGAGGAAAACGGTGTTGTTGGCGGCGAGAAGATGCGGCGCGCTCGTAGTGATCTGCATCGTGGTGCCGCCGGTTTGGCTGTAGCTGCCGGTGTTGACGAGCGAGGGGAAGGCGCGGGCCGGACCGGTAAGGCGGAGGAGCGGCTCGCGCTGTTTACCGGAAACATTCGCGAGGGCCGCGGGCAATGAGGTGCTACGCGCTTCGCCATCGAGCAGGATGGCTTTAATCACGGCCTGCATGTTGCCGCGAACGTGTTGCGGCGTGCCGTCGTCGTTGAATTTTACTACCACGCGGTGGAGGTAGGCGGGGCTGGGATTGCTGGTGACGAGCCGTTGAATGAGTTGCCGGCAAACGAACGGCCCGACGCTCGCGTTGTTGAACATGCTGTCGAGCGCCTGCTCGAAATCCTGCAGGCAGTAGGTGTCGAAGGCGGCCTGGGCAGGGTCGGCTTCGGTGCCGGGGACGGGCGCCCCAGTCAAACTATAGCCGCGCGCCGCGGGGAGGACGGTGTTGTTCAGGAGTTGTTTCGATCCAAGCTCGTGCTTGGTCGGGACGAGCACCATGGGATCGAGATAGTTGGCCGTCGGGTTGAAATTTGTCGGCAAGCGTCCGTTACCCTGCAGGGCCTGGTTGTAGTTCCAGCCGGTGAAAACGCGCGCTACGCCCTCGACCACACTCTGATCGTAGGTCGCCACCAGGCCGCCCTGCGAATTGAGGACAAGCGAGCCATCGGGCCAGAGCCGGTTCAGGCCTAACGAGAAGAGCTGCATGATCTCACGTGCGTTATTTTCATTCGGATGCAAGCCGGTGAGGAGGCTGCCATTCTGGTTCCCGCGCATGTCGAGATAGAGGCCCATGGCGGGGGTGAGCGTGCCCTGTTTGAGAATGTCGCGGAAATTGAGGAAGGCGTTATTGAGGAGGGCGTCGTAGAAACTGGCGAGGACGCGGCCGTTGTTATTGAGTGGGCCGACATCGGACACGACCATGATTTCGCTCAGGGCGAAGGCAACGCGCTGACGCAATTGATCCGGCGCGGTGACGGATTTTCGCCACCAGGCGTTAAAGGTGAGCGTGCTCGGGTAAAGGTTGGTCGGATCGGAATTGACGTTGGCCAGCACCTCGGGAACGAGAAGAGACGCGGGGAGCGTGAACTGATTATCGATCCAGGCCGCGAAGCCGTTCGCTTTCACATAGGCGACATCGGACGGGCTGGCGCCGAAAGTCGCTTGATTCAAAAACCGCGCGGCGCCGGCATCGGTGGTCGAGATCGCGGGATCGTAACCGGGATCCGGCTGCAAGAAGGGCGGGCTTTGCGAGCCGAAGACGAGACCGAAATTTCCGCGAATTTCGCCCGCGGGATAGTTCACGCTGTGGATGTTGATGTAGCACAGGCCCTGCTGAATGATGGCAACGATGTCCGCGGCGCTGAGAGTGCCGACGGCCTCGATATTCCAGATGTAACCGCCATCCGCAGTTCGCAGCTCGGGATGGAAGATATCGATGTCATCAATGTCGTATATAATCTGGCTCGGATGGGTGCCGAAGACTTGGCTGTGCAGATGGTAGCCGGTGCGGGGCGAGCCGAGGCCGCTGTATTGGAAATGGAGGATAGCCTGCGTGTTATCGGCGTTGAGGCGGAGATTGGCGGAGCCGACCGCAGTGCTGGCGGCTGCTCCTTGCGGCGCCATGTTCGTGGCGTAGAGAGTGCCGACACTGGTGGAGGCGGCTGGGTAATCGAACCGGCTGAGAAGGTAACCCGGAACCACGCCGGTGCCGTTCGCGATCGGGTTGTTGGTCGTGCCCGTGGGATCCTGGAACCACGCCACAGCGACGTTGTCGGTGGCGCCGCCGACACCGTGATTGTGCAGGACCTCGTAGTAATATTTTTTCCCGGCTACGAGCGAGAGCCAGGATGACTTTTGATGGGTTTGCGCTGGGTCGTTCCAAATCTCCGGGCCGGTGCCGGGCGCGGTGATCCAGGCGCGGCGGACTTTGTTGACGGGTTCGCTGTCGTTGGAAATCCAGAGCTCGGCTGCGTTGCTAGCCGCGATCCAAAAGTAAAAATTGCCGGTGGCGGGAGAGGTAAAATAGCCGCGCAAACGTTTTGCGGTTTTGTCGGCATAAGTCGTGTTGTCCTCAAGTGTAACTAACGAGTTGTCGATGCTTTGGGGCGGCGCATTGAGGGGAATGTCGGAAATGGCAGTGCCGTTCACTCCGGTCCAGATTTCGCGCGTGACGGCGTTGCCGGAATCGAGAATGTGAAGGCTGAGAACAGAACTGCCGACGCCGAATTGACTGGTCGCGACGAGCGCTACCTGGAAATCGCCCGCGACGGTAGGCGTGCCGCTGATGATGCCGGTGTTCGCGTCCAAGCTCAGTCCGGGTGGGAGCGCGCCGCCATTCGCGCCAAGCGTGAAAGTGGTGGCGGTATTGCCCGAATTGCTGGCGGTGACCGTGAAACTGAAAGGCTGGCCGACAAAACCAGTGGCGCTTAACGCGCTGGTGATCGAGGGCGGCGCGGCTGTGACGGTGTCGGGGTAAAGGCGCAGCGTGGGGATGATCTGTTTGACCTGATTATTGCTGTACCAAAACAGGTGGGCTTCGCGGCTACCGGTGGACTGGTAATATTCCATCCGGATGTCGTAGAGGACGCCGGCTTTGAGATCGATCGCGCCGACCCAGTCGGTCGCTCCCTGATTGATCCACTTGTCGATGAGCAATTGGCCGTTCACCCAGAGCTTCACGCCATCGTCGGTGCGAGTGTCGAAGTAGTAAGTCTCCGAATATTGCGGCTGCACCTGACCGAGCCAGCGCGCCGTGAAATAGGTGGTGTGGACGCTGGTGGGGAGAACGCCGGCCGTGCTGAAATTGAAGTCCACCGTCGGGTCCGTCCGCGTGGCTGCGAGATTCGCGGGCAGGAAAAGGTTTGGGCTATAGCCCGCGTTGATCGCGGTGCTGGTGGAGTTGTAATAATAACCAGTTAGACCGGTGCCAGTCATAATGCCGGCGGGTTGGATGACGACACTGGCGCTGCTCGGCGTGCCGACCGTATAGCCGCCTCCAGCGAGCGCTTGGAGAGTGACGGTGGCGTTGCTTTGGCGTGCCGGGTTCGCCTGGGGAATGATCGGCACCTGGACCAAATTCACGTGGGGTAACATCGTGACTGAACTCGCGGCGGGTTGATAGTCGACGCCCTCGAGCGCAGTGCCGCTCTTGAGCAAAGGCACGGTGATGGTGCTGAAATTCAGCGTCCCGCCGCGGCTGACGGTGATCGATCCCGAGCTGGCTGGCGGCGTGCTGGCGTTGGGAGGTTGGGTGGTCGAGGGATTGGTCGCGACCAGGGTGATAATATTTTCGCTGGCGAGCTGCGCGGTGAGCGCGGCATGATCGTCGATCGGGGCGCCGTTCGAATGAGATGAATTGGGATCGTAGCCGGTAACAATTTCCGCCCAATCACTCACTCCATCGCCGTCAGTATCGATGTCCTGGACCCCGACCCGGTAGAACGCATTTGCCACTTTTGGCGCGACTAACGTGCGAGAAGTACCGTCTCCCTGCACTTGCACGGCAGGCACAAATCCGGCCCAACTTCCGGGCGCGGTGAGCGTGGTGGTGAACTCCACGAAATAGAGTTTTCCCTTCAGCGAGGGAAAAGTAAGCGAAACGGTCGTGGCGTCAGCCGCGAGGGCGCGAATTGCGAGCGTGGAATCGGCCTTTAGCGGATTGGTGCCCGCGATTAACTCAGCCGCGTTCGTCAAACCGTCGCCATCGCTGTCCTGGCTGAGCCAGGCTGGGTCGTTCACTTGCGCGTCGGTCAGATTATAGAGCATCCGCCAAACGGTCTTGTTGATCTCCGAGTCGAAGGCGGGCGCAGAAAAACTGGTGGTGCGCAAAAACGCAAAAGCGACGACCAGAACGACGCCAGCCAGACGTGGGGAAAATGCTCGAGGGTAGGATTTCACGAGATTAGCCGCTGCTCGCTTTGCAGCGAACCCCGGCTGCCACCGCAGAACGTAGCTACGCACAGTTCCAAAATGAAGCAGATTCTCGGCCTGAAAGCGGTTTGATTCGCCGCGCCGAAAGATTTTGAGCGATGGACTTGTCGCGTCGGGTTGATCAAATCATCGCTGAGCGATCCAGACCATGAGCAAACAAAACTTCTTTTCCGGATTGGAGCGGCGAACCGCGAAAATGTGGTACCGCTCCCCGGGTTCAGAGCCCGCAGATTCAGTTTCGGGATTTCGAATGCGCACACTTTTAGCAGTTTCGCCGGACTCCGCGGGCCGGTTCCAACGGGCTCCGCAATAAGACTGATCGCGTCTCCTTAGGCGAAGGAAAACTTTCCTCTAGCGAAATCAATCTCGCCCTTCGCAGGCGCTTGCAGTGAGTCTGTGCCATCGCAGAAGACAAAACTTCCGTCGCTGGAAACGGAGGCGACGTGCCCTCGCATTGTCCAATTCTCCGGTTGCGCTTGGGGCGCTGTGGCTAACGAGAACAGCGCCGCGAGAGCGACTAACTTGTTAAAGTTTTTGCATATGGAGAGCGAGACCTCGGAGCTTGACTAGTTTTACGAAATCACGCCATGCTCGCGACGCTCCGCATTTCGCGGAACGTAAAGTTCCACTATGAGATCACTTAAGAAAAATACTCGCGCCATGGCCCCATTCCGTTTGATCTTGGCGGCCGCCTTTGTTTTCTGCGCGCTGGCATTTGCGGGGTTCGCTTTTAGCCAATTTAAAATGAGGACTGCGAAGGCACCCGATGCTGTCGATCCCGACATGCGTCCCGGTGCCGGCGAGGAATCGGAACTTGAGGGCGGCGAGTATCTTGCCAAGCGCGAAGCATTCATCGCTCTTTTGCGCGGATTCGATCCGGCAAAGCCCTTTGATCCGGAAGCGCGCGTTCGCGCCAACGCGTTAATGGATCAGCAAATGACGGCTTTGCAGATCGCGCAGCGCGACTCCGCGGGAATCGACTCGACAGTGATCATTCCCACATGGGTTGAACTCGGGCCCAACCCCATCCCGCTCGGACAAACTCAGACGACACGCGTCGCCGTGAGCGGACGCATTTCTGCGATCGAGATCGATCCGACAGATCCGAATAAGGTGTATGTCGGCGCGGCTCAGGGCGGCGTTTATCGCTCTCTCGATGGCGGCTCTACCTGGACGCCGATTTTTGAAGGCGCTCAGTCGCTATCTATCGGCTCGCTCACGCTGGATCCTGCGAACGGCTGGCTCTGGGTCGGCACGGGCGAAGCGAATGGCTCGGCGGATTGCTATGCGGGTGTGGGTCTTTACCGGATCGAGAATGTCAATAGTACGGCCAACCTCGTCGGCCCGATCAATCCGATCCGCAATTACAACAACCAAAGCGGAACGCCGGTAAGTGGTGGTTTCTTTAGTGGGCGCTCGATCAGCAAGATCGTGCGCGTGCCGGGCGATCCAAACACGCTCTTCGTCGGCGTGGCGGGTGGAGTCATCGGGCTCGGAGGCACGCCGCCATTTGGAAATAGTGTGCCGCCTTTGGCGATGCGCGGATTGGTCCGACTCTCGAACGTGCAGGGACCGGCGGCCGGGATTACCGGCACGCGTATGCCGGTCAGCACCACCGACACTGGCCTCGGCCTTTGCCTCGACCTGCCCTGTACCGTCAACCGCAGCGCAAACGACGTCGTTCTCGATCCGCAAGACGCGACCGGCAACACTGTAATCGTCTGGCTCAACGGCACCAACGTTGCCGGCGATGGCGGCATCTACCGTTCCACCAATGCGATGTCGGGCTCGCCCACGTTTACGCAGACGTTCGTTACGACCTCCACCACCACGAGCAACGGCCGCGGAGAACTGCGCGCGTATGCGCGTACTGGCTCGTCGATCATCTACGTTGCCAGCGGCGAAGTCTCGACCGGGACCATCTGCAACTCAGGGTCAAACTTCGGTGCGCTCCGTCGCTCGGATGATGGCGGTGTCACATGGTCGGCCAAGCTTCAAGGCGGTGGCGGTTTCTGCGCCGGCCAATGTTTCTACAACATCGGCTTCGACGTTCTCGCCGGAGTCGCGACTACGACGGACAAGCTGATGTTAGGCGGCAACACCCGCAGTACTAGCTGCGCCAAACAGCAATCCACCTCGCTCGACGGCGCGGCCACGACCTTTGTCAGCAACGACGACACGACCCATGCTGATACGCATGTGATCAAAATCGCACCCTCCGACCCCAACGTAGTTTACCGTGGCGACGACGGCGGCGTCTGGAAATCCACCAACGGCGGGGTCACCTGGACGACGATGAACAACTCCACCCTGCGTGCGACCCAATTCCAGAGCATCGCGGTCCATCCCACCGATCCAAATATTTCCCTCGGCGGAACGCAGGATAACGGCACCAACATGCTGCTAAGCGGCGGCAACACCTGGCTCCACGCGGTGGATGGAGACGGTGGGTTTGCGCTGATCGATCAGAGCGCGCCGAACACGATGTACTCCACCTTCTTCAATCAACTGAACTCGCAGATCGGCTATTCCCGCAGCACCACTGGAGGCGCCTTTGGTTCCTGGACCTTCCTCGGTTGCAGTGGGACGGGCACGACCAACGGGATCGCGTGCAGCTCGGCCACGACGACCGCGGTGAACTTTTATTGTCCCACCGCGCTCGGGCCGGGCTCGCCTAACAACACCGTTTACATCGGAACCGACCGTTTGCTCCGTTCGAGCACCCAGGGCACGGCTAATGTCACCGTCAGTCAGGCACCACTCGTTAGCGGCGTGGCAGTCAGCGCCATCGGCATCGCCCCGCAGGACGATAACTACCGCTTCGTCGGCAATAATAACGGCGCGCTTTGGTTTACCACTACCGGCTCCTCCACGCTCACCAACCTCGACCCGGTCGGCGCGGGCAGCGTGATTCCTGATCTGTATGTCTCACGCGTGGTCTTTGACCCGTTGGATAAGAACACCGCCTACGTGGTGCTCGGCGGATACGCGAATGGGACTGGAGCGGCGCAGTCGCACATCTGGAGGGCAAGCAGCCTGAACACGACGCCAGTCATCACCGCGATCAATGGCTCGGGCATGACGGGCCTGCCCGATGTGCCGATGAATGGTTTCGTCGCCGACGGCAGCGACACCTTAAATCCTGGCATCTCGGTCCTCTATGCCGGAACCGACATCGGCGTCTTCCGTTCGACCGATAACGGCGCGAACTGGGCGCCGTTTGGCACCGGGTTCCCACGCGTCGCGGTCTTCGACATGGCGCTTCAAAATGTGAAGCGCGTCCTCCGCATCGCCACCCACGGCCGCGGGATGTGGGAGATTCCGCTCAACCCGCTGGCCGTCACGACCGCGGTATCGCGCAAGACTCACGGTGGGGCAGGGACGTTCGACATCAACCTTCCGCTCAGCAGCGGCGCGCCCGGAGTGGAATGCCGGAGCGGCGGCGCCAACGGAAACTACACGATCGTGGCGACCTTCACGAACAACATCGCCAGCGGTGCGGCCTCCGTTTCCAGTGGCGCTGGCAGCGTCTCCGGGAGCCCGACGTTCTCGAGCAACACCATGACGGTGGACCTGACCGGCGTGACGGATGTGCAGCAGATCATGGTTTCGCTTAGTGGCGTGACGGATACGTCAGGGCAAACCCTGCCGACGTTGCCCGTGCCGATGAATGTGCTCATCGGCGACGTGACCGGAAACAAGTCCGTCAATGGGAGCGATGTTTCCTCGGTGAAATCGTCTTCCGGTGTCGCGGCGAACGGTTCGAATTTCCGCGCCGACGTGACCGCTGATGGATCGATCAATAGCTCAGACATCGGGCTGACCAAGTCACGCTCGGGCAACTCCGTTCCCTAATCTCGGAGGGGCTGAGACACCGAGTCGCCCAAGGCGGCTCGTAAGCCTCGCGCGTGCAGCAGAAGCGCGAAGATGTCGTCGGCGCACCGCGCGCCGGTTCCACGCGCGCCCTGGCAGAAGAAAGAGCGCACTCCGGGGAGTGCACTCCTTTGAATGTAGCGCCAAAGAACTCCCGCCTTTAGCTCAATCAGGCGCGGCACGGTCGCACTTGCCCGAAACCGAAAATGGCGGTCAGCGCCAGCAGCAAGGTCGAAGTGGGCTCGGGGACGGCGATGGCGCTGAAATTGTCGATCGCGACCGCTTCCGCAGAATTGTCCAACTCGATCTGGACGCTGGTAAAGGCGACCGCATTGCCAATTCCCGCAAACCCACCCGGAAAGGTAGGGTCGAGGTTCGCGTCGAACGCGAGCGAACCCAAATTAATCGCACCGTCAAAGAGCGTGATCGTGACGCCACTCGGTATGGAGCCGGGGCAAGGAGCGCGAAACCAAAGCCAAAAGCAATCGATGGTGTGGGTAGGACTACGGTCAGGACGTATCCGGCGGGATTGTCCAAGCTCAACGCGATATCGCCGTCAATGTTATTGGTATCGCCTGGGCCGCCGCTCGACAATGCGGTTAAAAAGAGGAGCGAACTCTCGGAAAAAGTGAAGCCGTTAATCGTGAGCCCGTTGAGCTGTGTCCCAGCTGGGACCTCGGAAAAGGTGACCTGCGGCGGTTGCAGTGACGCTTTCGGAACCACGAAAGGAGTCGCGGAAGCCGTGCTAACAAGCACCATCGAAACTACCGGACTGAGGGCGGCAAAGCAGACTTCCAAAAATTAAGAGGGTGCATGAGGGGAAGCCTAGATTTACAGGGGCAAGCTAAAATAACTGACTGTAGTGTTGCATTCAAAGAAGGACACGGTTCTGAGAGTGTTAGCGAAGCGCTTGGGAGCGGAGGAGAAGGACGGGGCGGACTTTCCGAGATTTCTTGACGTTACTTCTCCGGCGGCACGAAGTTCTTGTCAGATGTTCTTGACTTGCCCTTCGTCCCATCGGGGCTGATTGCATCGACAGCCAAGGTAACGGAGTCTCTGCGGCGAAGCCTATCTGCCCGTGAATCTTAAGAAATTTCTTGCCGAGCTGAAACGGCGGAACGTGTATCGCGCTGCGGTCGGTTACTGCGCGGTGAGCTGGTTGCTCATCCAAGTCGCGACGCAGGTTTTTCCTTTCTTCGAGATCTCGAATTCCACGGTCCGCCTTTTCGTGCTTGGCGCGGTGGTGGGATTTCCGATCGCGATGCTCCTAGCCTGGATTTACGAGCTGACCCCGGCCGGGCTCGTGCGCGAGGAAGATGTGTCTCCCGCGGTCCGCCAAGGTGTTGGCCGGATGATGAATTTTGTGATCATCGGTGTGCTGGCGCTCGCGGTGGCGCTGCTCTTGTTTGACCGATTTCGTCCCCGCGGCGCGCCGGAAAAAAGCATCGCCGTCCTGCCGTTTGCAAATCTCACCGCGGATAACGAGAACGCTTTTTTTGCCGACGGGATTCAGGACGACATCCTCACAAGTCTCTCGAAAATCGGCGATCTGAAGGTGATTAGCCGGACTTCCACACTGCCCTATCGCGGCAAATCCGATCGCAATCTCCGAGAGATCGGTGAGGCGCTGGGGGTGGCGACGATTCTGGAAGGAAGCGTGCGGCGGGCGGGCGACCAAGTGGCGGTGACGGTAAAATTAATCGACACGCGAAACGATCGCAGCCTGTGGTCGAACCGGTACGATCGCACGATGTCGAACGCGCTCACTCTGCAAGGCGAACTCGCGCAGGAAATTGCCAACGCGCTCCATGCGACCTTGAGCCCGGAAGAAAAGGCACGGGTGGAGACGAAGCCGACCGACAATGCCGACGCTTATGTTTTGTATCTGCGGGCGCGGCAGTACGAAAACGAACCGGACACGTTGCTCCAGGATTACCGCTCCGCGGAACAACTCTACCGCGACGCGATCCGGCTGGATCCGAAATTCGCGCTCGCGCACGCCGGTTTGGCGACAACGCGGGCGGCGATTTTTCATTATTACGAGCCGACGGATGCGTGGAAGACGCAGGCCTTTGCGGAGGCGCGAGAGGCACTCCGCCTGCAGCCGAACTTGGGCGAAGGACATCTCGCGCTGGGCGTCTGCTTTTACTGGACGGAGCGCGAATACGACCGCGCTTTGCAGGAATTCGCTCTCGCTCTGGAGGTTTTGCCTAACGACTCGTGGGTCCGTTCCTTGAGTGCAGCGATCATGCGTCGGCAGGGCAAGTGGCAGGAAGCGTTGGAGGCGTACGAGCGAGTCGCGGCGCTTGATCCACGCAATCCGAACATCATTCGCAATCTGCTCTTCACCACTACGGCGATGCGAAATTGGCCGCGTGCGGAGCAGGCGGCTCGGCGTTTACGGGAGTTGGTGCCGGAAGCGCCGGTGACGCAAATCCAAGTGGCCTACGTGGATTTTTCGTGGAAAGGGACCACGACCGCGCTCAAGGCGGCGCTGGCTCGCATTCCGCCGGGAGTAGATCCGGACGGGAACGTTACGGCCGGGCGTTGGGACGTGGCGCTGATTGATCGAGATTTTCCGGCCGCGGAGAAGGCACTCGAGCAGTGTCCGCTCGACGGCGTTTCCTACTTGAACGGGGTCCTAACCGCGAAAGGCTTTCTGGAAGGCTGCATTGCGCTGGCACAAAACGACGCGGCGAAGGCGCAGGCCGCATTCGAGAAGGCGCGGCCGGTTTTCGAGGCGGCGGTGCAGGAGTCGCCAGACGACGCGACACGTCACGCGAATCTGGGATTGCTCTACGCCTTCATGAGCAAAAAGAACGAAGCGATTCGTGAAGGCACGCTTGCGGCGGAGCTGATGCCGGAATCGAAGGACGCGGTCGATGGCACGATTGTGCAATGTTTTCTGGCGGTGATTTATGCGCGGGTCGGCGAACCGGATCTCGCGATTCCTCTACTCGAGCGTTTGTTAAAAACGCCCGGCGCGGTGGATAGCACACTTTATAGCGTGACCTTGAGCGATCTGCGCGCGCGTTGGGTTTGGGATCCCTTACGGAACGATCCGCGCTTTCAGAAGTTGCTCGAAGCGCCGCGGTGAGCGGACTGAGTTAACCTGCGCGCAAATCGTGAAAAGCGGGGCCGAGATGGTTCAGTAGATCCGTGGGCAGAAGTGATTCTTCGCTCGCGGTTTGATTGAAAACGGGTATTTCGGCAGCGCGTCCGCAAACCCATGCGCCGAGCCGAGCGGCATCGAACGGTGATAGCCCCTGCGCGAGCAGCGCGGCGCAAACGCCCGTGAGCACGTCGCCCATTCCGCCCGTCGCCATCCCGGGGTTTCCGGTGGTGTTATAACTCGCGGGGCGGCCGTGTTCAGCGACGATGGTGCGGCTGCCTTTGAAGAGGAGCGTCACCGGATATTTCGCGCAAAAACGCGAGGCGATCGCGGCGCGTGTCGCTTGTTTCGTGGGGAAGAGCCGTTTCATTTCGCCCGGGTGCGGGGTGAGAAGGCGGGGGCCGGCGCAGTGTTGCAGAAGCGCCGGGTTCTTGGCCGCGGCGTTGAGCGCGTCGGCATCGACCACCATGGGTTGCTTCGCCTGTTTGATCAGGTGCCGAATTTGGGCGGATTTCTCCGGACCCAGACCGGGGCCGATTGCCCAGACGTCGATCGGTTCGTCGAGCAGGGCGCGGTAGGAAGTGATGGGCTTGACCATGACTTCGGCGGGCGCGGCGCTGGCGACGGTGTCGTAAATAT